>JASFRY010000369.1:0-5192 GCA_050114675.1 Gemmatimonadota bacterium
AGGTACTGGGAGAACACCCAACCACCCGCGGCGCCAAGGAGGAGGGCACCACCAACCTCCCGCCCCAGGTCCACCAGCGCGTGCGCCGAGAACGACTGCGACGGATCCACGAGGGGAGCGACCAGCGCCAGGGTGAGGGTGAAAAGGACGATCACCACCACGTCCTTCACGATGGTGATACCCAGGAGCACGTCCACCAGGGGTCCCGACGCCCGACGCTCCTCCACCACCGCCACCGTGAGATCCGGGGAGGAGTTGGCGGCCCACACGCCCAGAAGGAGCGCGATCCCGACGGCGCCCCCGAGGGGGAGCTGCGCCAGGAACGGGACCAGGGGCCGGACCGCGAGAACCGCCACCGCCATGCCGACCCACACCATCCCCGTCACCACCAGGGTCGTGACCACGATGGTGCGGGCCCGGGGACGCAGGCTCTGGATCTTGAGCTCGCCTCCCGCCAGCATGGCGATGAGCGCCAGGGCGAAGTCGTCGATGAGTCGAAGGTCCTGGACCGCCGGGCGGGGCAGGAGCCCCAGCAGCGACGGTCCCGCCACGATCCCCACCACGATGAACCCGGTGATCTTGGGGAGCCCGACCTCCGCCGCCAGGACACCGGAGAGGGACGCCGCCAGCAGCACGAAGCCCACCAGGACCGCCAGGCGCCCATGCCCCAGCGTCGGCGCGATGCCCTGGAAGCTGATCCAGGTCACGCCGAAGAGGAGGAGCAGGGTCATCCCCGGACGCAGAAGACCCGCCGGGGCCCCGAGACGCTGCGCTTTGGGCTGTGGGGCGCTCATGCTTCCGCCGGAAGGAGGGGAGGGTCACCGAGCCCGCGTGCATCGAGGGAGATCGGTCTCAAGATAGGCTACCCCCACGGCCCGCCTCAACGTTTCATCCGGCCGGTGGGGCCGCGTCTCCACTGCGGCCCCGGACGGGCCGACCCCGTGCCGCAGACTGTGCTTCCTGCCCTCATGCAGTATCATTGTGCCCGACACGGCACTGGTCCCACTCCTTCCCAATGCCCATGAGCGCTGAACGCAACCCACTCCTGGCCGAGGACTATCGCGTCCCCTTCCACCGGATTCGGGCCGAGCACGTGGAGCCGGGCATCCGGCAGGCCCTCTCCGAGGCGCAAGCGGAGGTGGATGCCGTCGCGGCGGACCCGGCGCTCCCCACCTGGGCCAACACCGTGGGACGTCTGGACGGCGCCGTGGACCGGCTGGGTCGCGCCATCGCTCCCGCCACCCACCTGGTTGCGGTGGCCGAGACGGCGGAGCTTCGGACCGCCTACAACGCGGTCCTTCCGGAGATCTCGGCCTTCTGGTCCCGGCTGCCCCTGAACGAAGCGCTCTGGCAGCGCATCCGGGCATTCTCCGAGACGGAGGAGGCGAAGGGGCTGCAGGGCATCCGTGCTCGACACCTGGACAAGACCATCCGCGAGTTCCGCCGGGCGGGCGCCGATCTTCCCGCCGACAGCAAGAAGGAGCTCGAACGTCTCCGGATCGAGCTCGCCCAGCTCGAGCAGAAGTTCAGCGAGAACGTCCTCGACGCCACCGCCGCCTACGAGCACCTGGTGGAGGATGAGGACCGGCTCTCCGGCGTTCCGGACGCGGCACGGCGCCGGGCCCGGGCGAAGGCCGAGGAGAAGGGCCACGACGGATGGCTCATCACCCTGGACTATCCCTCGGTCGAGCCCATCCTCAAGTACTGCGACGACCGGGGGCTCCGCCGTGAGATCCAGGTGGCGTACACGACCCGGTGCCGTGAGGGGGAGCACGACAACCGGCCCCTCATCGCGCGCATCCTCCGCCTGCGCAAGGAGGTGTCCGCCACCCTGGGGTACGACACCTATCCCGACTTCAAGCTCGAGGATCGAATGGCCCGGAACGGCGCGCAGGCCATCGCCTTCGAGCGGGACATGGCCGACCGCACGCGCCCCTACTGGTTCCGCGACGTACGGGAGCTGCGGGACCACGCGGAAGCGCTGGGCCTGGACACCCTGGAGCCGTGGGATGTGTCCTACGTCACCGAGAAGCTGCGCAAGGCCCGTTTCGACATCGACGACGAGCTGCTGCGGCCCTACTTCCCCCTGCACCAGGTCCTGGACGGGCTCTTCGAGATCGTGCGCCGCACCTTCGGCTTCCAGGTGAAGGAGCGTGCCATCGAGGAGGTCTGGCACCCCGACGTGCGCTTCTATGAGATCTTCGACGAGGACGGGACCCACCTGGGCTCGTTCTATACCGACTGGTTTCCGCGGAAGGAGAAGCGCCAGGGAGCCTGGATGGTGGACTTCATCACCGGGGGCCCCCGGGCAGACGGCTTCGCGCCCCACCTGGGCGCCATCAACGGGAACTTCACCCCACCCGACGGCGACGAACCCCCTTTGCTGACGCACCGCGAGGTGGAGACCACGTTCCACGAGTTCGGCCATCTCCTGCACCACTGCACTTCCCGGGTGGAGATCCCGAGTCGGGCCGGCATCAACGTGGCGTGGGACTTCGTGGAGCTGCCCAGCCAGCTCATGGAGAACTGGTGCTGGGAGCGTGAGGCACTGGACCTCTTCGCCCGACACCACGAGACGGGAGAGCCCTTCCCCGAGGACCTCTTCCAGCGGATGGTGGCGGCCCGACGCTTCATGGGTGGATGGGCCCAGATGCGCCAGCTCTCCTTCGGTACCGTGGACCTGGCGCTCCATCAGGAGCTGGCGGAGCGCCTGGCCGGCGAGGCCACCGGGAAGGACGACGAGGGAGACGGCGGCGAAGGCCTCGACGCCACCCAGGCCGACGAGGTCATGGCGTTCACCCGAGAGCGCTTCATGGACTTCTCACCTACCGATCGCTTCGCCGACCTCCATCTCCTCACGTCCTTCACCCACCTCTTCTCGGGTGGGTACTCCGCGGGCTACTACAGCTACCTCTGGTCGGAGGTGCTGGACGCCGACGTGTTCACCCGCTTCCGCCGGGAGGGGATCTTCAACGCCGAGACCGGTCGGGCCTATGTGGAGGCCATCCTGTCGCGAGGCGATTCGGCGGATCCCGAGGACCTCTTTCGGGAGTTCATGGGCCGGGACCCGGACCCGAAGGCCCTCCTGGAGCGGAACCTGGGCCCCAGCCCCACAAACTGAGGGGGGATGCCAGGGAAACCCGCACCCCGGGGTCAGGTACAAGACACGACGGGAACGAACTCAGGATCCAAGACGAGGGTCATCGGCTCATGCGCAAGCTCGCCATCATCGCCCTTCTGGCCGTAGCGGCGTCCTCCTGCGAGAACACGACCTCGGGGATGGCCTACGGAGACGCCAACAGCATCATTGCCGTGATGGCTCCGACCCTGTGGGAAGAAGTCCAGGGTGACGTGTACGATGCCCTGGAGCCCACCATCAAGACGGTGCGCAGCGAGAAGACGTTCAACGTCACCTTCCAGGACCCCTCCAACGACCACTGGAGCGACCTGCGCCGATTTCGGCAGCTTCTCCTCGTGGGCACGGGCAACGAAGATTGGATGCAGCAGGCGCTGGCCAAGGCCCGGGAGGACGTGAACGGCCCCGGTCTCTATCACGCCTACGACGTATGGGCCGTCAATCAGCAGGTGACCATCATCGTCGTCACCCCGGGCAGCGAAGAGGCCGAGCTGAAGTCACACCTCCCCGAGGTCAACGAGATCCTGGACCGGCAGTACCGGGAGTGGGCCAAGAACCGGATGTACATGACCGGCGTGGACTCGGCGCTCGCCGACACGCTCATGCAGCAGGCCCGCTTCCAGATCCTGGTGCCCAAGGTCTACCGCTGGACGCACCAGGACTCGGTCTACTCCTTCCGCAACGACAATCCCGACCCCTCCGAGCTGATCCGCCAGATCACCGTGACGTGGAAGACCCCCGTCCCCGATGGCTACCAGCCCGAGGACATTCTGGCCTGGCGCAAGGCGATCTCGGAGGGGTTCAACGAGCCCCAGGACGTCGACCTCAGCGATGCCGACGCGGGTCCCATGGAGTTCCGGGGGCGGCAGGCCTACCAGATCCAGGCCATCTGGAAGAACCCGCCCGAGCTCAACTGGCCGGCGGCGGGACCCTTCATCACCCGGGCCGTGGTCTGTCCCCAGCAGAACCGCATGTACCTCCTCGACGGCTGGCTGTACGCCCCGGGCAAGGACAAGTACGAGTACATGATCCAGCTCCAGACCATCCTGGACTCGTTCCGCTGCGGACCCTCCTGAGGGGGGTGCGGCCGATCAGCCTCCGCTGACCGAGGGCAGCACGACCACTTCGCTCCCCTCCCGGAGCGGCGTGTCGAGGCCTCCCGACCACCGGATGTCCTCCCGCCCCACGAAGACGTTCACGTGGGGACGCACCTCGTGCCGCTCCGTCAGGATCCGGTCGTACACCGCCGGGGCCGTGCTCCGGAGGGCCTCGAAGGCATCGCCCACCGTGGGGACACCCACATCCAGGACGATGGAGCCCCTCCCGCCGGTGAGATCGCGGAGCTGGGATGGGAGGAGGAGGGTGACGGTCACCCCGACGCCTCCAGCACTGCGGCCTTGACGCACACCACGGGCGGCAGGCCTTCGCGCACCAGCGCCCACGATTCCCCGTCGTCCGCCGACGCGTACACCTTGCCGCTGCGTGTGCCGAAGTAGACACCCGCCGGCTCGGCCGCGTCGGTATCCAACGCGTCACGCAGCACGGTCTCGTACGCCTCGCTCTGGGGCAGGCCCCGGGTCAGCGGCTCCCACGAGGCCCCGCCGTCCCGGGTGCGGTAGACCCGCAGCTTGGCCTCCGGGCAGCAGCGGAATCCGTCGGACTCCATGGGCAGGATGTACACCGTCTCGGCGTCGTGGGGATGCATGGCCATGGCGAAGCCGAAGTCCGACGGGACGCCGTTGGCGATGTCGTGCCACGAGTCGCCCCAGTCGTCGCTCCGGTACAGGCCCCAGTGGTTCTGGAGAAAGAGCCGCTCGGGGCGCGACGAGTGGTGCACGACCTTGTGCACGCACTGCCCGAACTCGGGGTGCTTGTCCGGCATGAACTCGGCCCGCACTCCCTTGTTCCGGGGCTGCCAGGTGGCGCCGCCGTCGTCGGTCCGGTAGACGCCCCCGGTGGAGAAGGCCACGAGCATGCGCTGCTCCGAGGATGGATCCGGGAGGATCGTGTGCATGCACAGCCCCCCATTGCCCGGCGTCCACTTGGGCCGGTGCTC
>JASFRY010000370.1:0-5169 GCA_050114675.1 Gemmatimonadota bacterium
CGGAGCTCGGCAGCCAACGCCTCCGTCCAGCCCGAGGCCTCCGGAGTCGCGCCCACCGCGCCCTCCGCGTCTGCGCGTCCGCGCTCCGGCATGGGGTCCCCCGGTGCGCACGCGCCTGCGGCGAGAGCCGCGCAACAGGACAGCACCCACAGAACGACCGTACCCTTCCTCCGACCCATCCGTCCCCCCCTCTGTCGAAACCTGCCACCTGTTCATCTGAACCGCCCGAGCCCGGCCGGGACCCGGATCCATGATACCGAGACGCCGCCCCGAGGCTCCGCTGACCCAGCGGCACATCCTTGGCCGTCGGAGCGGGACACCCCTACCTTCGGCGCCGTGACGTGCGGGAGCGTGATCGTTCAACGAGAGGAGGCAGGCGCATCATGCTGACGACGTTGTTTGCCGATGCGGGTACGTGGCTGGGCTATCTGGTGGACCTGACCATCCTCTTCGGTGCGCTCGCCGCCGCGTACAAGTTCCGGGTCTTCGACGTCCTGGGGTTCAAGTATCGCTCCGAGGTGTGGTGCGAAGCGGGACCTCTGGGCCCGGGTGCGGACGACCCGATCCTCTTCGTGGGGAACTACGTCATCCACAACACCGGCAGCCGCCCCCTCAAGATCTCGTGGGTCAATCTCCGTCTGCTGAAGCTCGAGCCTGACGAGCAGGGGATCCTCGACTCGGAGAATGGCGTGAAGGTAGCGGAGCGGAAGTTCGACAAGGACGGTGGCACATCGTGGTTCAGGGTGGGCGCCGGGGAGCGCAGCATCTATCCGTTCCGGTGCTACCTGCCGGCCATCGAGGGCACCCTGGCCCTGGAGTGTACGTTCGGGTGGAAGCACGGAGGCAAGCCGTCGGAGTTCGTCTGGCTCTACGACCCCCGGCTTCCCGGCACCTGGTGGAGCGAGCCCACCCCCGCCCGGCCCGAGCCATGGGATCCGCTGGCCCACCCGACGGCACAGCGGGGTCGGCAGGAGCGGTCGTAGACCGGGTCGAGGCGGCTTCGGCGGCCGCCACGCTGCACGTCGACAGCCCCGTGCGTCGGTCGGTCGAGAGGACGCGTGCGGCTGCCGGGAGCGGGGGACGGATCGTACGCCCGACGCGTGGGCGCGACCGCGACAACCGAGACAGAGGACCGGTTCGGTCGCACCGTTCCGGGTGAGGGCCGATTCCCATAACTTCACCAGGTTCGTTCCTGCCCGGCCGTCCCCTCATACGAGCGCGGTCCTCCCCCGCGCCGCCCGCCGGAGCAGTCATGCGCGTCCTCCGTTCCACGACCCTTCTCCTGGTCGCCTTCCTTGCCACCTGCGCCCCTGCCTCTCGCGCCGGGGGGCGGAGCGATCGTCCTTCCCGGGTCGTGCTCCTCATCGGTGACGGCATGGGTGCCGCCTACTGGACGGCCGCCCGCTTCGCGTCTGCGCCCCTGTCCGTGGAGCGATGCCACGTCATGGGCCTGGTGGACACCCGGAGCGCCAGCGCGTGGATCACCGACAGCGCGGCCGGTGCCACGGCCTATGCCAGTGGCGTGCGGACGTTCAACGGTGCCATCGGCGTCGGTCCCGACTCGCTTCCCGTCCCCACGGTGCTGGAGATGGCCCGAGACCGGGGATGGGCCACGGGGCTCGTCGTCACGTCGAGCGTCACCCACGCCACTCCGGCGGCGTTCGTGGCCCACGTGCCTTCCCGGGAGGAGCAGTTCGAAATCGCGTCGGAGCTGGTCGCTTCCGGCGTGGACGTGTTCCTGGGCGGGGGGGCCAGTTGGTTCGATGCGTCGTCCAGACCGGATGGGCGCGACCTTCTGGGAGAAGTCCGCGCCGATTACGCCCTGGTGCGAAACGCCGGCGAGCTCGGCGCGGTGGATCTGGAGGCCACCACCCGGTTGGCCGGGCTCTTCGCCGACAACCACATGCCTCCGGCCGCCGACCGCACGCCGTCGCTGCCGGAGATGACGCGGACGGCCCTCGCGGTGCTGGACCACGATCCCGACGGGTTCTTCCTCATGGTCGAGGGATCCCAGCCCGACTTCCAGGGACACGCCAACGCGGCGCTCGACGACGTGGTGGCGGAGGTACTGGACTTCGACGCCGCGGTGGGCGTGGTGCTCGACTACGCCGACCGCCATCCGGAGACGCTCGTGGTGGTGCTGGCCGATCACGAGACGGGAGGCTTGGCCATCGAGACCACCCCGGACAGCCTCCTCGCTCGGGGCGAGCCCGTCCGGCCCTGGGCGGACTACACGAGCACGGGACACACGGCGCAGATGGTCCCCCTCTTCGCGGCCGGCGCGGGCGCGGCCGCTTTCGGGGGCATCCGGAGCAACTTCGAGGTGGGACAGCTCCTGCAGGAGCGCGTGAGCCGGTAGCTCTCTGTGGGATGGTGGGGTCGCATGGCGGCGGCGCCGTCGAAAGCGTGCCACCAGGGGGCGCACGACCGCTATGGCGTTCTCCGGGCCGCGCGCCCAACGTGCTCATCCGGTCGTTCGCACCAACCGCAGGAGTCCCCATGCCGCACGAGGCCGCTTCCGCCTACCGCCGATCGGGCGTTCCGCCCCTCCTTCTCGCCGTCCTCCTGACCACCGCCCAGGTCCCGGGCCTGGCGGCCCAGGACCAGCCGGCGCCCCCCAAGCTCCCCGACGACGCCCGCGTCCACCTGGTCGAGATCCCCGGATCCGTGCCCGAGTCGAGGCCCGCGGCGGTGATCCTCCCCCGGGGCTACGACCGGGGGAGCAGGCGATACCCGGTCCTGTACCTGCTCCACGGGCTGACGGGGAGCTACGTGGACTGGCTCACCCGTACCAACGTGCTGACCTACACGGCGAACCTCCCGGTCATCGTGGTCCTCCCCGATGCCGGCGACTCGTGGTACGTGAACAGCGCTACCGACTCCACGGCGCGCTACGCGGACTACATCGCGAAGGACGTCGTACGGTACGCGGACACCCACTACCGGACCCTCCCCTACCCCCAGGCCCGCTATGTGGCCGGTCTCAGCATGGGTGGGTATGGCGCGTTGCGCCTGGCCACGGAGCACCCCCGGACGTTCTCGTTCGCGGCCAGCCTGTCCGGTGCGTTCACGCCGATCCGCGACTGGGACCACCCGAGCCTGGTGCAGGCATTCGGGCCGGTGGGAAGCGCGGCCCGCGCCGCGGGCGACCTCGCCGCCATCCTGGAGAACGCCGAGCCCGACGGTCTCCCCTACTACTACCTGGGGTGCGGCACCGGAGACGGGCTCATCACGGGAAACCGGGAGATCGCGGCGATCCTCTCGACGCGCGGGTTGCCCTACGAGTACCACGAGACCCACGGGGTGCACGAGTGGGAGTACTGGGACCGGGAGATCCGGCCCATCCTCCAGCGTATCGTGGAGAGGATCCCGCCGGAGGCACGTGCGCCGGCACGGCCCGGACGCGGGCCCGGCGCGTAGCTGCTCCGGGCGACTGGCCGACCTGCTGAATCACACGGACGGCCGCCGCGCCGTCAGCAAGAAGAGGGGGTATTCCCGGGCACCGTCGGTATGCTCGCGGCGCATGACGTGGGCCGTGACCGCCTCCACGTCCTCGAAGCCAAGCTCCTCTACCATGGAGACGAGGGCGTCCCGGTCGAAGCCGTGATGGACGTGGCCGTGGAAGTCGTCGTGAAAGGTCCCGTCCTCGGTGTCGAGGTCGCACAGCGCCAGCCAACCACCGGGCTCGACGTGGGATGCCACGAAGCGGATGACCGCCGGGGGATCGTCGACGTGATGGAGCGCCATGAGGGACACGATGGCGTCATAGGTGCGCGGGAGATCCAGGGCATGGGGGTCGATGCGACAGGTCAGGCCATTGGTGTGGCCCCGGGCCCCCAGCTTCTCTCGAACCCGTGTCAGCATCCCCTCGGAGGGATCGGCGAAGGTCACCGAGGCCACGTGGGGCAGGAGACGGAAGCCCAGCAGCCCGGTACCGCTGCCGAAGTCCAACACGTCCGTGTCGCCGTTCAGCGGCACGCGCTCCCGGATCCGGCGTGCCACCTCGGCGGCGCGTGCGGTGCGCCCCGGGTCGTCGTCCCACGTCTCCGCCTTCTCGTCGAATTCGTCGGTCACCTTCGTTCGCTCCCTGGGAGGCTTGGATCATCTCGTCGCGACCCGGGCTGCACCTCCGAGGACCGTTCCTGATGCGCCCGGCACCGGCCCCATGCAACACTCGACGCGGCTCCGGGGATCCCATGCTGGTGGATTTCGACATGGCGCTTCGGATCGACGACCCCCGGGCGTCATGGACCGAATCATGCATCTCATGTGTTAATTGAAGCTCCGGGCAATGTCCCGGATCCGAAAAGCGCGTCGGCGTCGGGCCAGGGTTCCGGGGCCGACGCGAAGAGAATTCGACCCTGCGATTACAGGAATGAACCGATGAAAAGCAGTCCGCTTCTCTCGGTCGCGATACTGGTGACCCTCACGGCATGTGGAGGAGGCGAATCCTCCAGCGATCAGATGCAGGAGTCCCAGCCTGCTGCCGAGCCGGCCCAGCCCGCTGCCCAGCCCGCACAGGCGCCCGATGCGTCATCGGCGCCCATGACCCAGCCCGATTGGTACCAGTACGACAAATCGGCGAACACGGTGGAGATGACCATCACCGCCGGGCTGACCGACGCGATGAACCACTGGAACTACAACGGCGCGACCAACGGCAGCATGATCATCACGGTGCCGGAGGGTGCGCAGGTGAGCCTCACGCTGAAGAACGACGACCCGGCCATGGCCCATTCCTTGGGGATCGTGGACAAGGTCGGCGGCTATTCGGCGACGCCCACGGCGGCGCCCGTCTTCGACGGAGCGGTCACCACGCCCCATACGGCGACCGAGGGGGTCAACCCCGGCGAGAGCCAGACCATCCACTTCACGGCTTCCAAGGCCGGGAAGTACGCGGCGGTCTGCTACATGGCCGGCCATGCCACCACCGGGATGTGGATCCACTTCAACGTCTCCGCCGACGGCGAGGCGGGAGTGCAGACCGCGGGCAGCTGATGCCCTACCGCCCGGCCTGACGGGGCTTCGGCCGCAGGTGCGCCGGAGCCTCGGGGCCGTGCCTTCTCCTTCCCCTTCGGGATGAAGGGGCTACGAACATCGGTCCTGGACATCCGGGGGCCTCCCCCGGGTATCCGGACTCTCATCCATGCAGAATGCGCGTCCGTGCAC
>JASFRY010000371.1:0-5168 GCA_050114675.1 Gemmatimonadota bacterium
TTGAGGAACTCGATGCCGCCCATGCCGGGGATGACGATGTCCAGGAGGACCGCGTCCGGCGCTTCCAGGCGGATCGCCTCCAGGCCTGCGTGGCCGTCGGTGGCCACCACCACCTCCAGGCCCAGGCGCCTCAGGTGGGTCTCCACGAGCGTGCGGGATTCGTGATCGGCGTCCAGGAGGAGGATTCGGCCTCCGCGCTTGCGCACCAGATTGCGCCACAGCACGCGGAGGAGGTCTTCCCGCTCGAAGGGCTTGGTCACCAGGTCCACCGCCCCGAGGAGCCTGCCCCGCCCCTCCGCGGCGACGATGCTGACGACGACCACGGGGATGTGCCGGAGCTCCCGGTCCTCCTTGAGCGCCTTCAGGACCTCCCAGCCGGTCATCCCGGGCATCATGAGGTCCAGGGTGATGAGGTCGGGCCGATGAACCCGGGCCGCGGCCAGGCCCTCCAGGCCGTCGGTGGCGCTGATGACCTGGCAGCCGAACTCCTCCAGGTAGTGGGCCATGAGGTCGCGAGAGTCCTTCTCGTCGTCCACGACGAGCACCTTGAAGTCCCGGAGGCGAGGGGACGTCTGGGACGAGGCCTGGACGGGTGCACGCCTCTCGTCGTCGGCCGGAGCCACGACCGCCGGCGCCTGCTCCTCGGGTTGACGAACCAATTTCCGTGCCCGCTCGCCCATGACGATGGTGAAGCTCGACCCCTTCCCCACCTCCGACTCCACCATGAGATCGTAGCCCATGAGAAGGCAGATGGAGCGAGAGATGGCCAGACCCAGACCCGTTCCACCGTACTTCCGGGCCGTTCCCGCCTCGGCCTGCTGGAACGCCTCGAAGATGGCCTCCAGGCGGTCGGGCGGGATCCCGATCCCCGTGTCCTGGACCGAGATGGCCACGGGCGTGTGCCCATCGGGGCCCGCGTCGATCCGTACGGTGACCGATCCTTCGTGGGTGAACTTGAGGGCGTTTCCCACCAGGTTGATGATGACCTGCTTGAGCTTGGCCGAATCCGTCTCCACCTCGTGCAGGCCGTCCGGCACGTCGGCCACCAGCGCCACGTTCGCCTCTTTGACCTTGGCCTGGCCCTCGAGCTGCTGCACCGTCTCCACCACCAGATGGCCCAGATCCACGGGCTCGACGACGAGCTCCATGCGCCCGGCCTCGATCTTGGCCAGGTCCAGCACCTCGTTGATGAGCTCCAGGAGATGCTTCCCGTTGGCGAGCACCCGCTCCAGGAAGCCCACGTCCTTCTCTTTGAGGTGGCCGTCCTTGTTCTTGAGGAGGATGTTCGTGAAGCCGATGACCGAGTTGAGGGGCGTGCGCAGCTCGTGGCTCATGTTGGCCAGGAAGTCGCTCTTGGCCTTGTTCGCCGCCTCCGCCTCCTCCTTGGCCACGCGGAGCGCCTCCTCGGCCCGGACCCTGGGGGTGACGTCCTTCCCGAAAAGCACGGCGCCGCTGATCCCCTCGTCTCCCTGGATGGGGTTGGCGTAGAGCTCGAAGAACCGCAGCTGGCCATCCACCGCGTCGGTGCGCACCGCCAGGTGCCGGTCACCGTAGAGGGCCCGCTGGTAGACCTCCTGGTACCAGGGCACGTCCTCGGGCATGAAGACGTCCTCGGGAACGTCGCCCACCCGGGGCTCCCGTCCCGTGCGGGCCTCCACGGCGAGGGCGAACGCCGAGTTGAAGGTGATGAGGCGGTGCTCCCGATCCACGGACCAGATGGAGTCCCCGGTGTTCTCCACCATGGCGGTGAGGTTGGCCTTGGAGTCGGCCAGCTGGCGCTCTGCCAGGCGCTGCTCGGTGACGTCCCGGAAGATGCCCTGGCTGGCCACCGGCCGGCCGTCCACCAGCTGGGCCTGGGTGCTCCCCGAGAGGATGACGACGCGGCTGTCGGCGGCCACGAACTCCACGTTGAAGCGCCGCGGCGGCCGACCCTGCAGAGCCCGGTCGAACGCTTCCTTCCACTGTGCCCTGTGGGCCGGATGTACGATCTCGTGGATGCGCATCTGGGCGAGCTGGTCGTCGGTGTAGCCCAGCACCCGCTTCCAGGCGCTGTTGACGTACAGGATCCGTCCGTCCGGCGCCACGCTCTGGATGAGGTCGTTGGCGTTGTCCAGGAAGCCCTGGAGACGGGTCTGCCCCTCGGTGAGGGCCCGCTCGGTCTGGGCGCGCACCGACACCTCGCGGCCCAGGGCCTGGTTGGTGGCGGTCAGGGCGTCCAGGACCCGGCCTTCGCGCCTGAACGTCTGATACACGCTGAAGAGGAGGCCCGTCAGCATGGCCACGTAGCTGGCGATCTTGAGGAGATGGGCCGCGTCGAACATCCCGTCGAAGCGCACGGCCGACTGGGACATGTACAGGATGTGGAGGGCGCTGGCGATGAGGAGGGACACCATGAGCCAGTGCTCGAAGGCGTCGCGGCGCCAGGCTCCTTTCACCCAGTAGCCCACGAATGCCAGGAAGAAGAAGATGCCCGGGAGGAACTCTGCGGGCCGCTGAACCCCGAAGGTGATGAAGTGGGCCATCCGCTGTTGAGGCACCCAGCGGAAGAAGAAGAGGTTCACCAGGGTGAGGAGCAGGGCCGTCACGTACACCGAGCCTTCCTGGACCTCGCTCCCTCCCTCCTTCATCTCCTGACGCCACGCCATGAGGCTGAAGAAGAGGAAGAGGGAGAGGAACACCCGCTCGGAAGTCCAGCTCCAGGCGAAGAGGTTCTCGGCCTGGACCCCGCTCACCTCGAGGAAGCGGGCGCTGGTGAGGAGCGCGTGGTTCAGGTCGAGCACGCCGGCGCCCAGGAAGCCCGTGCCGATGAAGAGATAGGTGACCTGCTTGCGGCTGTAGAAGCGGACCAGGGCCAGACTGCCCACGATGAAGGCCAGGACCGTAGCCACCGACTCCATGAGGGTGTGGACCTGGATGCTGCTCCGCCACGGAGAGCCACGCAGGATGAAGGAGCCCAGGAGGAGCACCGCGACAAGCGACGCGAAGACGGAGATGCGCTCCCGGGACAGATCGGGTCCCGCGAGGTCCTCCTCCAGGATGGCCGCCTCGACGGCGGCCCCGGGGGCCCCGGAGCCCCGGTCCGGATCGGGCCCGGAACGGGGATCGGGGCTCAGGGTGTGGGACTCAGGCAACGCTGAATGGCTTCGAAGAGCACGTCCTCGTCCAGGATGGGCTTCGTGACGTACTCGTTGAAACCGGCAGCGAGGTACTTCTCCCGATCTCCGGCCATGGCGTGGGCGGTGAGGGCGATCACGGGCAGGTCCTTGAGGTCGGGCTGCCGCCGGATCCACGCCAGCACCTCGGTGCCGTCCATCTCGGGAAGCGAGATGTCCAGGAGAACCAGGTCCGGCGGATCCGCAGCCAGGCCTTCCACGGCTTCGGCGCCGGTCTCGTACTCCGAGATCTCGTAGGTGTCTTCGAGAAGGGCGTTCACGAGCAGGCGGTTGTCGGGGTTGTCCTCGACTACGGCGATCTTGGCACTCATGATCCCAGTCCTCTCTGAAAGGACTCCAGGGCCTGGATTCCCTCGGTGAAGGCCTCCTCCAGGGCCGGCAGCTGCCGCGTCACTGCGCCCACGTCACCGTCCGTCGCCGACCGCTCCATCTCGGCTGCCAGGGTGCGGATGGCCTCGGCCCCGACATTCGCCGCGCTGGACTTGAGGGAATGGGCGCCCTTTTCCGCTTCTTCCACCGCGCGGGTCGTCACCCCCCTGCGGATCTGCTCCATGCGGGTGGGCGCGTTCTCCAGAAACAGCCGGATCATCTGGGCGAGCAGCTTCTCTCCACCCCACTCGCGAAGACGGTCCAGGGCCGTCGGGTCCAGGATCTTGGGGTCGCTCATGAGACTCTTTTCACTATGATCTCCGCGTGGCCCGGGCCACGCGGCTGGAGCCCTGCCGGAATACCAGTCAGTCTAGCCCCCGGCGCCTTCGCCAGCAATCACACCGGACCCGCCCGGAGCCTCCCTCATGGGTCGCTCAGCTGTCGTCGGAACGGGTGGGATGAGCCGGTCCGTCGAGCTCCAAAGCCGGGAGGAGGGCATCCACGGTGCCGGGTTCGGTCTCCCATGCGTCGAACGCCTCCCCCCACACAACGCCGACCGCCTCCCCTGCACGGCGAAGCCTGTCTTCGAGCCAGCGTCGGTCGCCGAATCCCAGGAGCTTCCGGTGGAAGGCGGCGAGCTCGAAGATGGTCTCGACCCACGGCTCCACGTCCACGGTGACCCGGGGGAGCCGGGAATGGATCCCCCGCAGGGTGAAGACGGGGCATGGCGCGCGGTGGGGCTCGGTGGGCTGCACCATGGCAGCGATGCGGGCCAGGGTCACGGCGTCTCGGGCGATCTTCCCCGTGGCCTGGTGGTCGGGATGACGCATTCCCTTGACCCAGGCATCGCCCCAAGTCACGAGACCGTCCGGTTGCAGCTCCGCCAGGATGCGCGCCACCTCCAGGGCCGCAGCAGGGGTGGCCTCCACGCCGCAGTCGGGGAAGTCCAGGAGGCGGTGCTCCACGCCCAGGATCTCGGCAATGGCGGCCGCCTGCTCTTCCCGGCGGCGCGCGACCTCCTCCCGGGAGACGGGGCCGAACGCCTGCGTGGCCTCACCCCGCGTGAGGTAGACGAGAACCACCCGATCACCCCTGGCCCGCTGGGCCAGCAGAGCACCTGCGGCGCCGAGCTCGTCGTCGGGGTGGGCGAAGACGGCCAGGAGGGTCTTGCGGGGCACGGCGCGTGTCAGCCCAGGGCGGAGCGGAGCGCCCTCAGTCCGGCGGCCGCGCCGTCGGGGTGACCGTACACCGCCGAACCGGCCACCAGCACCGACGCGCCCGCCTCGGCGACCTCGGCGGCATTGGCGGGGCCGATCCCGCCGTCCACCTCGAGCTCGGCTTCTGAGCCCGCCCGGTCCAGGAGCGCCCGCGCCCGGCGGATCTTGTCGGTGCTGGTCCCGATGTACGACTGCCCCCCGAAGCCGGGGTTCACCGACATGACGAGGAGGAGGTCCACGAAGGGAACGATCTCCTCCAAGGCCGCCAGCGGCGTGGCGGGGTTGACGGCCACGCCGGCCCGCACCCCCAGGTCGTGGATGTGCTGCACCGTGCGGTGGAGGTGGGGGCACACCTCCTGGTGCACCGTGATCGAGTGGGCCCCGGCTTCGGCGAAGGCCTCCAGGTACC
>JASFRY010000372.1:0-5163 GCA_050114675.1 Gemmatimonadota bacterium
GTGATGGTGGTCAACGACCTGCCGGCGTACGACCTCACCGGGTCCGGAACTCTGGTCTACCGCACCGGCTCGCCGGGACCGGGCAGCCACGAGTTCGTATGGTTGACGCGGGACGGGGACGCGACCCCGGTGGACCCGGGGGAAGCCTTCGTCCCGAACACGCCCGGCGGCCAGATCCTGGGTTGGGCACTTTCGCCTGAAGGTACGCGTGTCGCTTTTCAGCGCATCGTGGACGGGAACGTCGACATCTGGCTCAAGCAGCTCCCGGACGGACCCTTGTCGAGGCTGACCTACCACGAGGCCGAGGACGCCATGCCCTCATGGTCCCCGGACGGCTCTTCGGTGACGTTCATCTCACAACGAAGGCCCGATGGCGGCGTGCGGGACGATTTCCTCATGTCGCTCTGGTCGAGACGCGCCGACGGAACCGGAGAGCCCCGTCTCCTGATCAACCAGAGCGAGCTCGGCGGAAGCGGCATCTGGCAGCACTCATGGAGTCCGGATGGGACTTCGGTGGTGATGCGGACGACGGGCGCCGTCAGGGGGCTGATGCTCGGACGGATCGTCCCCAGCGGCGTAGCCATCGACTCCCTGCTGGTCACGCCGTTCAACGAGCTGGCGCCCGCCATATCACCGGACGGACGGTGGCTGGCCTACGAGTCGGACGAGAGCGGGCATTCGGAGATCTACGTACGTCCCTTCCCCGACGTGGATGCGCGGCGTTGGGCCATCGGGGCCGGAAACACGCCCATCTGGTCACGGGATGGCCGTGAGCTGTTCTTCGTCGACTTCGAGCGCCGGGGGCTGAGGGCCGCCCGCTATTCCGTCAACGGAACCGACTTCCGCCTCGAATCCACAGGCACGCTGTTCGACGTCCCGCCCGAGATCCTGATCCAGTCGCGCGGGCAAGGGCGGATGCTCGACGTCGCGAACGACGGCAGGTTCCTCATGCTGCGGGAGGTCCCGGCAAAGGACGCGTCCGGCGACGTCGTCCTCGTCAGGAACTGGTTGAGTGAGCTCACGAGCCGAGTGCCGAACTGAGGACCGAGCATCGTGAATGATCCGATCCGCGCATGCGGTTCCTGTTCGGCCTGCTGCACGGTGATGGCCGTTCATGAGCTCGGGAAGGGCACCTACGAGACCTGCAGTCACCTCTGCGCGGCAGGCTGCGGGATCTACGCCGATCGCCCGGGGTCGTGCCGGGCCTTCGAATGCCAATGGCTGCGCGGCGTGCTGGAGGTCGACGGGACCGTCGACACTGCACTGCGCCCGGACTCCTGCGGCGTGGTCTTCGACTATCAGCCCGAGTCGGCGTTCGGGGAGGCGTTTACGGCGTGGGAGGTCGAGCCTGGGGCGTCGGCCAGCGGCCCCGCGAGAGACATCATCGAGGGACTCGAGGAGACCTTCCTGGTCATCATCATGTCTCCCGACCCGGATGGCGCGCAGCGCCCGTTCGACCGCAGGTTCGTCGGCCCGCCCCACCTGGTGAGGCAGGCGTCAAACTCGCTGTGGAGCAGGCCGGCGGATCCCGGCGGAGACCTCAGCTCGTCCCGCGAATCGCCTTCAGGACCTCGCGGGTCAGGCCCCAACGGTCGAACCCCTGGCGACCCCAGTCCAGACCCCTCCGCACGATGACCAGGTTCTCCGACGGAACGATGATCACATACTGTCCCCGGTTGCCTGCGGTGGAGTAGGCATCGGGGGGCACCTCGCCCTTGCGGTCGTCGGGGACGAGCCACCACTGACCGCCGTAGGCGTTGCCGATCTCCGCCGTGGCGGGCGCCGGGGTGCGCTCGAAGTCGATCCACTCCCTGGACAGGATGCGCTCGCCGTTCCACACGCCACCCTGTTGGTACAGGAGGCCAAAGCGCGCCAGGTCCCGGGCGTTGGTGTACACCTGGCTGCTGAGGATGAAGTCGCCGAAGCGGTCGGTGCTCAGAAGCGTGTTGCGCATCCCGATCTTGTCCAGGAGCGCCTTGCGGGGGAACTCCAGATAGGCCTGGGGATCGCCGATGGCCTGCTTCATGTTGTAGACGGCCAGGAGCGTCTCGTAGTTCTCGTAGTCCCACACCGTGCCGGGCTCGCGCACCACCGCCTTGTGGAGGGCGCCCTGCACCGAGCTGGCCCCGGCCCAGTACGACATCCCCGACCCGGTGGCGTACTCGAGCCCCTGGTTGTCGATGGGGTACAGGCCGCTGGACATGTTCAGGACGTGGCGCAGCGTGATGGCGTTGCGGGGGTCGGTCTCGGGTGACCGGGCCCGGGGCAGCCAGTCGAAGCCCAGGGGCTCATCGAGGTGCATCTTGCCCTGGTCCGCCAGGATTCCGATGAGCGTGCCCGCGATGCTCTTGGCCGTGGACCAGGTGCGCGTACGCGTCGTCAGGTCGATGCCCGGGGCGTAGCGCTCGTGGATGATCTTCCCGTTCAGCAGGACGATGAGGCTGAGGGTGACCTGCTCCGGCGTGGGGCGGTCGAAGGCCCAGTCCGACGCGGCCTGGAGCGCGGCGGGGTCCACGTTGGCGGGCAGGGGCTCGTCCTTCACCAGGTCGCCGTCGGGCCACGGGATGGTATCGGGGTCGCCGGGGAGGGGTGGGGTGGTGAGGACGGGCAGGCCGTCGATATCCTCGAAGCCCTGGTCCGGCGCCATGATCACACACCCGATCCCTTCTCGGAACGCTGCGCGCATGACCGGGGCGCCGCCCCATGGTGAGCCCACGGCCACCGCCTTCCGCTCCCGATCCACCCGGTAGTCCCCTCCACGCGGCGTTCCGATGGGCGCCCGGAAGAAGGCCAGCTCCTGGGCGAAGATCTGCTCCAGCGTCCGGTGGGACGTGAAGAGGCCGTTGCACATGAAGATGGCCTGCTGACCCCGGCGGATCATCTCACGCTGGGGGCCCCAGTAGTCGAACGTCTCGCGCTGCTGGGCGCGGGACGGCGTGGGAGCGATCAGTACGGCCAGGAGCGCGGCGGAGACGAGGCGTTTCATGGTGGTTCCTTCAATTCGGCGTGCAGGTCGTGCACCGTACGGAAGGAGCCAAGGTACGGTCTCCCCCGCAGCGCGCGCGAGGCGGTCCCTGCCGGCTCGCTTGGCATGCTTCGGTGCGCGTCTTGCTTCCTCGACGGGGACGCTCCGGCCCTGGCCGACGCTCGAGACCCTGGCGCTCAGGGCCCGACTGCCAGAGGTTGCCAGCCATGACCGACCCTCCCGGCATGGTCAACTGCCTCGACACCGCCCTCTCCGGCCGCCGCGTCGGCGGGGGCGGAACGGCTCCCGTCCATGCGTCGGCGGAGTCCCGCCACCACGGAGACGTCGGCATCACGATGGTTCGCCCCGGCCTGGGCACCGCTCTCGGTCCCCAGCGCTCCTCGCCGAGGTCCGCACCACGCGCAGACGACATCCCATCCGCCGGAGGACTCTATGCTGGACGATCGAGAAAAGGACATCCTGACCATCGCCATGTACTCGGCCGAGGAGCGGAAGGGCGTCGCGCGCCTGATGAGCTACATGGGCACGAAGATGCACAAGTGGAAGAAGCCCGGGAATGTGGTGAAGACGGTGGCCAGTGGTGCCGGCGCGGCCATTCCGATCCCGGGCGTGAGCATCGCCACGGACTACATCGTCAACAAGGTCGCGGACAAGGCCCGGACCAGCAGCCATAAGAAGAAGCAGCGGAAGTACAACCAGCTGGCGGACCAGGATCCGGACGATCCCACGATCCGCCTCAAGCAGATGAAGTTCGACGTCAAGAACCTGGACGCCAAACACCTGGACGAGTCGCTGCGGAAGGTTCGCAAGCAGCTCCAGATGTACGGCAATCCGGGACCGGGCCTCTCCCCGTGCCATGCGGCGTTTCAGACGGCCTACCGCTACTTCCGTTCGCTCTACCGGTTGGAACGGCTCTACTACGAGGCGGCGGGGATGGTCGCGCTGGGTGAGGAGATCATGCGGTATTGCGACGAGCAGGAAGAACGTATCGACGGCGAGTGGGACCAGATGCTGAATCGTCTCGAGGGTCTCCTCAATCACGACCCCGCAACCTGCAAGGCCGGGTCGGGTTGTTACAATGGCCCCAACGGGGAGCAACGTCTGCGCCGGGACGCGGATAAAATGCGTGCCGCGCATGACGACTAGCTCGACGCGGTCTTGGTGCGACGCACCGTGGTCTACGCCACCTCGATAAAGGTCCGGTATCGGACCCAGCCGAAACACAGAGTGCTCCGACTCGCACCGGGACTTCCTCCTTCAATCCAACCGCACTCATGGGAGAACGGAGGTGCCAGTCGGGTGCCTCTAGAAGTGTCGGGCCTTCAGGTATTCAATGAGAATTCTCATTCCCCGATCCACCATGCTGCTGTGGCCGGCCCCCTTGATCTCGTGCAGAACTGCCCGGGTGTTTCCCGCTTGCTGCATCATCCGCCACATGTAGGCGTTCTCCTCGTACCGGCCGAGGAGCTCCAGGTCCCGGTCTCCGGTGATCATGACATAGTCGGGGGCATCCGCCCGCACGTGGTAGAGCGGCGCCAGATCGTCCACGACCACTTGAGTCTCGGGGATCCCCCGTTCCTTTCTGATGGTGAAGTGCGTGATGGCGTGCCCGCTGAATGGCACCACCGCAGCGATTGCGTTGGCATCGATCCCGTAGGCGGCCAACCAACGCTTGTCCAACCCGACCATGGACGCCAGGTATCCGCCTGCCGAATGCCCGCTGACGATGACCCGTTCCGGGTCGCCACCGTACTCGCTGATGTGTTGGAATACCCACGCCACCGCAGCGGCCGCGTCCTCGATATAGGCGGGCGCGAATACCTCGGGTGACAACCGGTAGTTCGCCGCGACAACAGCCCAGCCTCGGTTCCTCAGGGCATCAGGGATTGACTTCTCCCCCCCTATCAGCCCACCCCCATGGAACCACACGATGGTCGCATATCCAGACCGGTCCACAGGGTAGTAGAGATCCAGGCGGCACTGCCGTTCCATGGACGTACTGAGCGCCTGATCCAGAGAATCGCGGTACAGGATATCAGAAAGCTGAGCGTAGGCCTGTGCGGAGTCGGATCTCCCAGGGGCGTGCGGACGGCACCCACAAACCAGAAGAAGGACGAAGCAGAGGGTTCTCGGTCGGACGATCATTGGCGGCCTACCGTGGTCCTGAGGTGTCACTC
>JASFRY010000373.1:0-5148 GCA_050114675.1 Gemmatimonadota bacterium
CGCTCCTTCATGGGCCTTCCCGCGCTGGTCTTCGCCGGGGCCTACGGGATCTCCACGTTCGGAGAGGCCTTCACGCCCCTCTTCCGCCAGCGTCCGCTCCCCAACGCCTACGGCGGTCCCTTCGGGCGATTCAGGCTCGCCGTCGCCATGTTCGAGTGGAGCTCGCTTGGGCATATCCCCGTGACGGACCTGCTGCTGTTCGTCCCCGCCGGAGCCTTCGCCGTCGCCGCGATGGCCGAGGCGGGCCGGAGCTACCGCAGGGCGGCGTGGACCGTCGCCCTCGTCGGGTCCGCGCTGTGCGTCCTGGCGGAGCTCGCCCATGGCCTCCTGGGGCTTCCGCTGGACGCCGGTGCCGCCCTGACCCACGCCGTCGGTGTGGTCGCGGGCGCGGCGGCCGCGGGGCGGTGGCTCTCTCCCCTCACGCGGAGGCTCCGTGGTCGGGACCGTCCCGGCGCGCTGCTCCTCGCCTACGGGGTCGTGCTCCTCCTGTGGGCGCTGCGCCCCTTCGCGGTGGAGACGTCGCTCGCGGCCGTGATCCACAAGCTCACCAATGACTGGTGGATACCTCTTCGCTTCCTGGGGCAGCGGGTGGACATGTTCAGCGTCGTCGACGTGGTCTCCCCCTTCTTCCTCTACCTTCCCCTGGGCGCCCTGCTGAAGGTGTGGCCCCTGGCCCGCCGTGGCTGGCTCGGACGCTTCTGGCCCGCCGTGTATTTCGCGGCGGCCACCGAGCTCATGCAGGTGGGGGTGCAAGGCCGTCTCCTGGACTCCACGGACCTCCTGGTCCAGATGTCGGGCGCCGTAGTGGGGTGGCTGGTGCTGCGGCGCGCGGGATTCGCGGCGCACGGCACGGTGCTGCGTCGCTGAGGCTCCCGCGCGCCGGGCGTGGTCGTTCCCCTCGGCACTGGACTCCCGTGTGCGACCGGAGTGGGTGGGCCAGCTCCCCGAAGCGGCTCGCGGTCAGATCCCTTCGAACAGCACCGTGCTGATGTAGCGCTCCGCGAAGGAGGGGACGACCGTCACGATGGTCTTTCCTTCCATCTCGGACCGCGCCCCCACCTTCACGGCCGCCGCCACCGCCGCGCCGCTGGAGATCCCCACGGGAATCCCCTCCAGCCGCGCCACCTGCCGGGCCATGTCGACGGCCTCCTGGTTCCCCACGGTCACCACCTCGTCGATGACGTCGGTGTTGAGGACGTCGGGCACGAATCCGGCGCCGATCCCCTGGATGATGTTTCCCGGACCCGGCTCACCCCCGGACAGGACCGGGCTCACCTCGGGTTCCACGGCCACTGCGTGGACCGACGGCTTGTGGGCCTTGAGGACCTCGGCGCAGCCCGTGAGGGTGCCCCCGGTTCCCACCCCGGCCACGAGCACGTCGACCTCGCCCGCCGTGTCGTTCCAGATCTCCTCCGCAGTGGTGCGCCGGTGGATCTCCGGGTTGGCGGGGTTCTCGAACTGCCCCGGCCCCACCGAATCCGGGATCTCCTCCAGGAGCTGGGCGGCCCTGTCCAGGGCGCCGTTGATCCCCTCTTCCTTGGGGGTGAGCACGCACTCGGCGCCCAGGAGGGCCAGCATCTTCCGGCGCTCCATCGACATGGTCTCGGGCATGGTGAGGACGCACCGGTACCCCCGGGCTGCGCAGACGAAGGCCAGGCCGATCCCCGTGTTCCCGGACGTGGGCTCGACCACGGTGGTGCCGGGCCCCAGCCGTCCCTCCCGCTCCAGCGCGTCCAGCATGGCGACGGCGATGCGGTCCTTCACGCTGGCGATGGGGTTGAAGAACTCCAGCTTCAGGAGGAGGTCCGCCACCACGCCGTGCTCGGCGGCGATGCGGGGCGCCCGCACCAGAGGCGTGTCTCCGATGGTCCGGGTGATGTCGTCGTAGATCCGGCCTCGGCCGGGCTGGAAGCGCTTGTCGTCGTCAGCCATGGTGATGGTCCACTCGTAGTAATGAGGGATGGCCTCGGGCCCCATCGGTCCGTCGCAGACGATGATGAGGGCAGGTGGCGGCCATTATGGTATCAGGAAGCCGGTACGCCAAGGTTGAAGGATCGCGACCTTCCCGTCGGATCGCCGGCGCTTGACCTGACGCCGTCGCCTTCGGCATCGTCGATATACGGGCGTGCGTCCTGACCGTTCGCACGTCGGCCCCCCGGCCACCTTCGGTACTCGTGGGCCCTCGCCCCGGTGCGGGATCGTTCCTTCGATCCGGAGGTGCTCCATGCAATCCTCTGCCCGCTTGGGTGCGCTCTGCGCCCTTCTCTCCATCGCCGCTGCCGCCACCGCCTGTTCCGACGGCGCGCAGCCCCTCGCGCCCGACGCCGTGACGACGCGCGTCGCCGATCCGGTGACGGAGCTCAACCCGCAGCCCGAGCCTCCCTCCCTCGAGCTCCGCTTCCAGCTGACGTTCGACGGGGAGTGGTCTGGCACGGTCTTCGTGGGCGACCAGGCCTGCGGCAGCATGCGGCTCGTCCCGGTCCTCATCGACGAGGGTACCTCGAGCGAGACCGGTACGGTCACGCACGTCGCGTATGGTCTCGGCATCACGGGCAGCAATCCCGACTTCACCCTGCAAGCCGGGCTGAGCGGTATCGTGGAGCAGGGCATGGTGGTGCTGAACGGCCCGGTGACGGATGGCGCGTACGCGGGCCAGATCCTCCATCCCCGGGGTGAGATCCAGTCCGAAGGCGGAGCCACCACGCTGACGGGCTCCGTCCAGCTCAACCCCCAGCCGGAACCCCCATCCGAGGCATACCCACCGAGCCCCTGCCAGGGGTGACGCACTTCGCATAGGCTGTGGCGCGCCCATCCGCCGCAAGGCTGTGCCCCGGTGGTGGGTGGGCGCGCAGGGGTGCCTTGTCGGGCTCCCCGTCGGCGCTCATCATGCGCCATCGACCTGTCCCACGTGCCCGGCATCCGCACAGCTCGGAGCTCCACATGCGTCGCCTTCTCCATTCGACGGTCATCACCGTCCTGTTCCTGGCGATCTCCCTCCCGTCGCCCGCCCAAGCCACACCTCAGAGGCCCCGCCGCGAAGCGCAGGCCACCCAGGCCCGGGAGGACTCCACACCGCGGGTCCTCACCGTGGACGAGTACGGCCGCTGGAAGCGCGTCACGTCCACGGAGCTCTCCCACGACGGCGCGTGGATGACGTACGCCTACGCGCCCAACGACGGAGACGACACGCTGTTCGTCAAGGATCTGGACGGAGACCGCATCTACACGATCCCCCGTGGTGCCGAGCCCTCCTTCTCCGACGACGCACGTTGGGTGGGGTACTTCGTGAGCCCGCCCCAAAGCAACGGACGGAGCAACCGGGGCGGACCCGGGGCCACGCCCCCGGGAGGCCGCGGGGAGCGAGGGGGCGCGAACGGCACCCCGAGACGCTTCGAGCTGCGGAACCTCGCCACGGGCGAGACCTGGGAAGCACCCAACGCCCGGGCCTTCACCTTCGCCAACGGGTCGGGCTATGTGGCCGTCCACCTCAACAAGACAGCGCGGTCCGATACCACGCACGGCGGCACGGACCTGCTGGTGCGCACGCTGTCCGGCGGTACGACGCGCAACATCGGCAACGTGGGCCAGTACGCATTCGACGACGCCGGCAGGCTCCTGGCCTACACCATCGACGCCGCCGAAGACCTGGGCAACGGCGTCTATCTCGTGGATCTGGCGAGCGGCGCCACCCGGGCCCTGGATACCGGTCCCCGGGACTTCGACGGACTCGCCTGGAGCGACGAGGGCACCAACCTGGCCGTGCTCCGCGGCACCAAGGCCGACAGCCTGAAGCAGAGGGACAACGTGCTGTTGACGTGGACGGGGCTGACGGACCGCGGCGGCCGGGAGACGACCTGGGATCCGTCCGGCGCGACGGACTTCCCCGACGGGTATGTCCTCAGCGAGTACGCCACGCCGCGGTGGAGCCCGGACGGGTCGAAGGTCTTCGTGGGCATCAAGCAGCAGGAGAAGGAGCTGCCGGACAGCGCCGAGTCCAAGGCGGACGTGGACGTCTGGCACTGGAAGGATGCTGAGGTGCAGTCCGTCCAGAAAGTGCGCCTCCAGCGGGAGCTCCGGTCGACCTTCACTTCCACGGTCCTCATCCCCTCGGGCCGCTTCGTCCAGCTCGCCGACAGCGCCATGCCCACGGTGGACGTGGTGGTGGACGGGACGTGGGGCGTGGGACGCAACGACACGACATACCGAGGCGAGGTGAGCTGGGGCGGCAGCCACGCCGACTTCTACCGGGTGAACACCGCGACCGGCGAGCGCACGCTCATCGCGAATAAACTCATGCGCACCATGGGCACCTCACCCGACAGCAAGCGCTTCCTGTACCTGCAGGACGGTCACGTGTACGCCTACGAGGCCGCCACCGGAAAGAGCACGCAGGTGGACGGGGGCATGAATTTCGTGAACACCGACGACGACCACGACTACGAGAAGCCCATCTGGGGACTGGCGGGGTGGTCGCGGGATGGCCGATCGGTGCTGGTCTACGACAAGTACGACGTGTGGAAGCTGCCGCTGAGCGGCACGGACCGGCCCGAGAACCTGACACGGGGCGTGGGCAAGGCCCAGGAGGTCCGCCTTCGCGTCGTACGCCTCGACCTGGAGCGCAGCGGCGGATTCCGGGGTCGCTTCTTCGGCTTCGGCGGCGGGCCCGATCCCGACGACCATGGCATCGACCTGTCGAAGCCGCTCACGCTGTCCGCGTACGGCGAGTGGACCAAGAAGTCGGGGTACTGGACCCTGCCGCCGGGCCAGGAGCCCAGCCCCCTCATGTACGAGGACAAGGCCATCGGGCAGCTGACCAAGGCGAAGAACGCCGACCGGGTGATCTTCACCGAGCAGACGTTCCGCGAGTTCCCGGACGTGTGGACCAGCACCACGTCGTTCCGGTCTCCGGAGAAGGTCACCGATGCCAACCCCTTCATCGACGAGTACCGGTGGGGGAGCAAGGCGCCGCTCATCGACTACACCAACAGCAAGGGGCAGCACCTCCAGGCCACGTTGACGCTGCCCGCGGGCTACGAGCCGGGGAAGAGGTACCCCATGATCGTCTACTTCTACGAGATCGTGTCGGACACGCACCACCGGTTCTCCATGCCGCGGTTCGACGACCGGCCCCAGATGTCCACGTACGCG
>JASFRY010000374.1:0-5144 GCA_050114675.1 Gemmatimonadota bacterium
TCGGTCAGCGGCGTCACCGCCGTGGCGTTGGGCTCCACCGGACCGTTGGCCATGGGCCCCAGGGCCAGCGTGTTCAAGGCAGGCGCACTGGACGAGCGGGATCCCCCTTCCGCGAGCTGGCAGCCCGTGGAGCCGGGTTACTTCTCGGCGCTGGGCATCCCCTTGCTCGAGGGACGGGCGTTCACGGCGAGCGACGCGGACGGTCCCTACGTGGGGGTCGTCAACGAGACGCTGGCCCGACTCCGTTTTCCCGGCCAGGACCCGCTGGGCCGGCAGATCACCATCGGTCTGGACGGCCATGACCACCCCATCACCGTCGTGGGCGTCGTGGGCGACACACGCACACGCGGTCCAGCACTGGCCCCTGGCCCGGTTCTGTTCCGTCCCATGGCCCAAACGGGACGCCAGGGCTTCAGCGCCGACGCGGTGTTCCTGGCGGTGCGCGCCCCCGGATCCCCACCCTCGCTGCCGGCCACGCTCCGAGGGGTGATCCACCAGGAGGCCCCGGGCCTCCCGGTGTACGCCGTGGCCCGCGGAGAAGATCTCATGCAGCCCTTCCTCCAGGGATCAGCTGGTATCCTGCTGGTCATCGGCACCTTCGCCGCCACAACGCTGTTGTTGTGTGCGGTGGGCATCTACGGCATCACGGCCTACCTGGTGCGTCAGCGCCGCCGGGAGTTCGGGATCCGCCTTGCGGTCGGCGCCGACGCCGCCCGGGTGAGGCACGAGGTCATGGGACGAGGGGTTGGCCACGCAGCCCTGGGAATCCCCGCAGGATTCCTGCTCACGTTCGTCCTGGGACGCGCGCTTGGGGCCGCCCTGTTCGGCGTAGGGGTCACCGACGTGCCTACCTACCTCACGGCCGGAGGCCTGGTTCTGGCGGTGGCGGCGGCCGCGCTCTGGAGCCCGGCTCGCGCGGCGGCGCGCACCGACGCGGCGTCGGCGCTGAGGGGCGAGTGACCGACTGAGATGAGCGCGGTAGTCCCGCTCTCGGACGGTGCCTCGCGCGTCGATCCGCTACAGTGGCCACCTCGCATACGGCCGCACCACCGAGCCCGTCCTGGCCCGCCTGGACGTCTGTCGGGAAGGTGAAGGTCGAGCAGCCCGTCACCTGGCCATCTCGTCAGTCCTCCGGGCCCAGGTGTTCCAGTCGAAGCAGGCGGCCGTGACGCTCCTACCAGCCATGGTCATGCCCCGCATCCCGGGTGAGGCTGAGGAATGGGCGTTAACCCTCCGGACATCCGAATCCTGGAGATCGCAGCACGGCAGCACGGCGTAGTTGCCCGCGAACAGCTACGGGAGGCGGGGCTCTCGCGGGGGGCGATCGAGCACCGGCTGCGGAAGGGCACCCTTCGACCCGTGCACCGGGGAGTGTACCAGACCGGACCTACGACACCGAAGTACCAGGCAGAGGCCGCCGCGCTATTGGCGTGCGGCGACGACGCCGTGCTGACACACCGTACAGCGGCCGGGATCTTGCGCATCATGCCCGAGCCGAGACTCGAGGAGCCCGTCCACGTTTCCGGCCCGCGCTCCCTGCGCGGTCCACGGTCCGGTGTCCGACTCCACCGCGTCGGACGGCTCCCCGCCGACGAGGTCGGACACCGGCACGGGCTGGCCATCGCCAATGGACCGCGGACAATCCTGGACCTCGCCGCCGGACTCGACTCGTACAACCTCGAGCGCGTCCTTGCGCAGGCCGAGCGGCAGGAGCTTTGCACCCTCGACCAGGTCAGGGCCCTCGTCCATCGGTATCCCGGGCGACCAGGACGCCGAAAGGTCCAGGCCCTGCTCGAGGACATCGCAGAGCCGGCCCTCACCCGCTCCCCACCCGAGCTCCTGTTCCTGAGGAGGTTGCGGAAGGCAGGCGTCCCGCGGCCCAGGGTCAATGCGAAGATCCATGGCATGGAGGTCGATCTGCTGTTTCCGGCTCACGGGCTGGCCGTGGAAATCGACGGCTATGCGTTCCACCGCCAGCGGCCGGCCTTCGAGGACGATCGCAGCCGCGGCACAGCCCTCGCTGCCAGGGGGATCATGGTCCTGCGCTTCACCCCGCGACAGCTAATGAAGGAGCCCGACAAGGTACTCGCCCGCCTCTGCCTGGCTCTTGGGGCCAGGACGCCGGAGCGCTAGATGTCGCAACCAGGGACGTTGTTCACGAGTTGAGTGAGGCGTCGCTGGGAAGTGATCCTGCCGATGCCCTAGTTGGGGGCGGTGGCATTTGTGGTAGCAGAGGAAGGCGGTGAGGGCCCCTCGGCGGCTCCTGATCGTCCATCGCCTGGGGCCGGGAAGGAAGCCGGCGGGGGAACCTGGTCTTCACAGCCGCCAGAGGCCGGCCCACGAAAGATGGCGGCGGACACCATGACTATCACCGAGTCTGCCACCCTGGGCTGCCGCCACTCGGTTCGTGGCTGCAAACACCTGGATAGTCATGGATATCCTGGCCGACAGCTCAGTCCCTGCCGGCCCTGGCTGCGAAGGCCGCGCGAGACGTGGCCCCCGCCGGGCACGCACCATCACCCGCCGACAGTCCCGGACGCCAGCCGGTCGGACGCTGCCATGCCGGATATCGACGGAGCAGCCCAGGTCAGCGCCGCGCCCCCGCCCGGCCCAACGCCCAGGCGGCCGCCTCGGCGACCGCAGCGTCCTCATCCGACAGCGCCGCCACCAGCTCGCCGACCTCCTCCGGGCCAGGCGTATCCATCCCCGCCAGCCAGTTCCCCATCGAGATTCGGGGCCGAGCTACGCCCACGTCACGCGTCGCAAGACGGGCAGCCCCAGATATGCCGGAGGGACCTGGCGAAACCGACACGTTGGTCAAACGTATTCCTTGTCGTCCGGTGTTTGGGCGCTCCCTGCATGGATCCTGCCTTCCTGCCCCCATTCAGGCGTTCCTGCGCACGGTCCCATACCACGATGAGGAGACAACATCATGAGGAAGGCGATCCCCCTGTTCTTGATTCTTGCCATCACCGCATGCGGAGGAAGGCAACAGGAGTCGGGTGCCACGATGGATGAGGGTGGCATGGCTGCCGACTCCGCTCAGATGGGCGGAGAGATGATGGCAGA
The DNA here is from genome assembly GCA_050114675.1 of Gemmatimonadota bacterium. Taxonomy (GTDB): domain Bacteria; phylum Gemmatimonadota; class Gemmatimonadetes; order Longimicrobiales; family Gaopeijiaceae; genus SZUA-318. The sequence continues at coordinate 3,070 of JASFRY010000374.1, forward strand.
CTCCACCCAGATGGGTGGCGGCATGGTGGGAGACTCATCCCAGATGGGGGATTCCGCGCAAATGGGCGGAGGCATGATGGACCCGGACACGACGGGAATGACGCCATAGGCCGTCGCCGGCCATGAAGCGTCATCACTGGATTGTCCGGGTCGCCCACTGGTGCTCCGCGGCGCTGGTGTTCGGGATGGCCGCCAGTGGGCTCCAGATCTACCGGGCGTATCCACGGTTTGGGGAACGGGGTGGAGCCCTCCTGCCGCAGCCGTTTCAGGACGTGGCATTTCCGGAGTGGGCCAGACTGGGCGGGTGGTTGGCCGGCGGACTGAACTGGCACTTCTTCCTCATGTGGCCCCTCATGTTCGTGGGGGGGGCATACCTCCTCTATCTGGTCTTTTCCGGGGAGTGGGCGAAGCTCCTGTTCCGCCCACGGGACATCCGACCGGCCGTCCGGATGCAGATGTACTACCTGCGTCTGGTGAGGGAGCACCCCCCACAGGGCAAGCACAACGCCCTCCAGAAGGGGGCCTACACGGGCATCCTGTGTCTGGGGACGCTGTCGGTGCTCACCGGCTGGGCGATCTACAAGCCTGTCCAACTCCACTGGCTCACGACCCTGTTCGGAGGCTTCCAGGCCGCACGGTACTGGCACTTCTGGGCGGTGTGGCTCTTTGTGGTGTTCACCGTCCTCCACGTGGTCATGGTCTTCGTGGCCGATCCCGCGTCGCTCCGGGCCATGATCACGGGCACCTATCGAGGGAGGTTCACCGACGATGAGCCGTGACCATCCGGGCGGAGACACCCACGAGGAAGTCGAGCAGAGGGCCCTGGGCTTCAGCATGCCGGACCGCCGAGCGTTCCTGGCCGGGGCCGTCGGGGGGCTCATGTCGGCCTGCGGGTGGGATGGTGGGAGCCTCGTGCGCCCCAAGCTGCTGGCGTTCTCCCACGTAAACGACTGGCTGGGTGCAGCGCTCTTTTCCGATCGTCACCTGGCGCCGACGTACGATCCCAGCCAGCAGTCCACCAGCTTTCCCGCGTATCACGTGAGCCGGATGACGCCGACCCTGACCAATCCGGGGTCGTGGCGGCTGGAAGTGGGAGGACTCGTGCAGCGTCCGTTGACGCTCACCCTGGGCGACCTGCGCAGTCCGTCGGGCACCACCTACACGGTGAAGCATCACTGCGTCGAAGGCTGGTCCGCTATCGCGACGTGGACGGGCCTTCCGCTTCGGGACGTGGCGGAGATGGCCGGAGTCCTGCCGGAGGCGCGTTATGTGCGTTTCGACTCCTTCGATGCGTCCTACTACAACGGGTGGGATCTGGAGTCCGCGCTCCACCCTCAGACCCTGCTCGCCTACGGATTCAACGGGGCGGACCTGAACGCGGCCCGCGGGGCACCCCTCCGGGTGTACGCCCCCCACAAGCTGGGCTACAAGCTCACCAAGTATCTCACCCGGATCACGTTCACCGACGAGCGTCCCGGGGGGTACTGGGAAGACCAGGGGTATCCATGGTACGGCGGCATCTGATCCTCCCCCTCCTGGCCTTGGTTGTCCCGGCCACGACTTCCTGTGGCCGGGAACGTGACATGGCCGAAGATATGGAGATGCCCGACAGCATGCCCGTGGTGCGCGCCATGCACGACCGGGACATGCGCGACTCCCTGCTCGACGTGATGCCCGGTGGGGAGATGGTTCGAGGTGACTCGGCCGCAGCCATGAAGCTCCTGGACGAGAAGCGATAGGGCCTATTGGGCGGAGGTTGCCTCGCCTCCTACAACGTAAGACCATGCACGCCCACGTCTGATGGCCATCAAGTGCCCGGGTAACGCCCTATCACAGCCCAAGGGCTCGACGCGAGCTGCCCGCACCCCCTTCTGGCGTCCCGTTCCATCGTCCGTTCCGTGAAACGTTGCACGGATCCACGTTCCACGTGAACGAAGTCGCTGTGAAGCCCCAAGTGATGGTATGTGAACGACTTAGGGCGTCGTGTCGCTGGTCCCCGCGTGGCATGGCCCATGCACCCGGAGACGGATGCCGGCGTTGTCACGTCGGTGAATCCAATCCCAGACGGAGGTGAC
>JASFRY010000375.1:0-5137 GCA_050114675.1 Gemmatimonadota bacterium
GTCGGGCGCCGCCGTGAGCCCGCTGGCCACCGAGCCGGGTGGGCGGTCCAGGCCGGGACGCAGGATGGTGTCTGCCGCCTCGGCGGCCCGCTCGGCCGCCGGACCGTGCGCGCCCTCGGATGCCGGAGCCATTCCGCCGCGGGGCGGCTCCACGGGCAGCGCCGGCACGCCCAGAGACATGACCAGAAGCAGCAGGCGGAGGAGCACGGAACGCGATCAGCCTGCGAACCGGACGGGGCTCCGGGGTGTACGGACCTTACCGCGCCCCGGGACCCGAACGGTGCGACGCCTTGAGGCGACATGCCTGCCGGGAATACCTTGGCGCGCCAGCTGGCTCCGAGCAGGCCGCTTCGGCCTGGCCACCGAAGACCCGAGGAACGCCGCGATGCGGATGCGGATGGGAGTACTCACCCGATACCTGGTTCGTGCCCACACGGGCCCTTTCCTGTTCGGCCTCACCGCCATCACCGGGCTCATCTTCCTGAATGCCGTGGCCCTGCGGATGGAGTCGCTCGTAGGCAAAGGGCTCCCGTGGACGGTAATCGTGGAGTTTCTGGTCCTGTCTCTACCTCACACCGTGGCGCTGTCCCTCCCCATGGCTGTGCTGGTCGCGGTCCTGTACGCGTTCAGCGAGTTGACGGAGCATAACGAGATCACCGCGATGGCGGCGGGGGGCATCAAGCCCACCCGGGTCCTGGTTCCCCTCCTGGGGATGGGTCTGCTGGCCTCGGGCGTCATGCTCTATTTCAACGACTCGGTGCTTCCCGAGGCCAACCATCGGTTAAAGAACCTTCTGGTGGACATCGGTCGCAAGAGTCCCACCTTCCAGCTGCGCGAGAAGGTGGTGAACGAGATCCGGACGGAGGACGGGCTCGACACCTACTATCTGACCGCCTCCCGCATCGACCCCACCACCAACACCCTGGAAGACGTCACCATCTTCGACAACAACGACCCGTCGCGAAAGCGGACCACCTACGCCAAGAAGGGGGTCATGGCGTTCAACTCCGCGCGCACCGATCTCTATCTCACCCTGTACGACGGCGAGGTCCGGGAGCTACAGGGCGACCAGGAGGGGGGCTTCCAGCACCTGTACTTCAAGAAGCAGGTCGTGCCGCTGCGGGGCGTGGGCGACGAGCTCCAGCGGCGCATGAGCGTGTCAGACCGGGGAGACCGGGAGATGGATTTCGCCATGCTCCGGGAGAACGCCAAGGAGAAGGACGTCCAGCAGGAGGCGACGCGCCGGGAGAGCATGCAGCGCTCCCTGAACACCGTGCGGCTGGCCCTCGGGATGCCCCTGGACCGGGACACGGCGGCCGCCACGCTGGCCGGCGCCGCTCCCTCGGCGGGAGGCATGGGTCTCGGGCCTGCGGAGCGGGACAACCAGTCGGTGCTCTCCCGGGACCCGGTGACCCAGGGCATCGTGGTGAGCACCCGAACCTACGCGTCCCGGGTCCAGTCCCAGGAAGAGGCCGCCGACCGCTTCCGCGTGGAGCTCCAGAAGAAGTGGGCCATCGCCTTCGCCTGCCTGGTGTTCACCCTCATCGGCCCGCCGCTGGCCCTGCGCTTCCCCCGGGGTGGAGTGGGCATGGTCATCGCGGCGTCCACCATCATCTTCGCCATCTACTGGATGGGCCTCATCGGTGGTGAGAACCTGGCGGACCGGGGTGTGGCGGATCCCATCGTGACCATGTGGATCGCCAACGTGGTCTTCACGGTGGTGGGGCTCCTGCTCGTCACCCGCATGGGCCGGGCGGGCAGCACGGTGCGGGGCGGAGGGTGGCTCGACGACAGGATCGCCCGGGTCCACCGGTGGCTCGGGCGCCGGCGCGGGGCACAGCGCGAGGCGAGATCCACCGCATGATCCGCATCCTCGACCGCCTGGTCGTCCGGACCTTCCTCAAGCTCTTCGTCGTCTTTCTCATGGCGGCGCCGCTGCTGTTCGTCCTGGGTGACTACACCGAGAACCTGGGCACCTACCTGGATCGGGGACTGAGCCGCGCCGAGGTGGCGCACGCCTACCTGTACCAGCTTCCCATGTTCATCCAGTGGTCGTTCCCGGTGGCGGCGCTCATCGCGGCGGTCTTCACCATTCACGGCATGACCACGCACAGGGAGGTGGTGGCGGCCAAGGCCGGAGGCATCTCCTTCCACCGCATCGCCCTCCCGGTGGTGGTCACCGGGCTCGTGCTCACGGGTGTCGCCCTGGTCCTCACCGAGGTCGTGCCCCGGACCAACCGCGTCGCCGCCGAGATCCTTCAGGCAAGGGATCCCCGACGCTCGTGGCGCACCGACTTCGTGTACGAATCCGACGACGGCCTGACGTGGCAGGTGGGGAGGCTCACCGCCGACGACGGCCGCATGACCGACGTGGTCCTGGAGCGGTCGCCGGACGCCCCGAACGGCGGCCTCTACCTCACGGCCAAGTCCGCCACGTGGGACTCCATCCACGGATGGACGATGCAGGAGGGATACGAGCGCAGGCTCATGCCCGACAGCTCCGAGCGGACGTTCGAGTTCAAGAAGCTCCGCATGGCAGGGGTGGCCGAGCGCCCCGAGGCGCTGCTGGAGGAGCCCCGGGAGCCCGAGGAGATGACCTACAAGGAGATCACCCGCCAGGCACGGATCGTGGAGCGCACCGGCGGCAACGCCCGCAAGCTCCTGGTGAAGCGGGCGCAGAAGCTCTCCATCCCCGTGGCGACCCTGGTGGTGATCCTCTTCGGCATCCCCCTGGCCACGTCCACGGGCCGGGGCAGCACGGCCTTCGGCATCGGCGTGTCCCTGGGGACCACCATGGTCTACATGCTGGTGCTCAAGGTCGCCGCCGCCCTGGGCCAGGCGGGCGCCATGGATCCCCTCCTGGCCGCGTGGCTCCCCAACACCGTCTTCTTCGCCGGCGCGCTGGTGCTCATGAAGCGGGTCAGGACCTGAGGCGCCTTTCCGTACAGCGCAGACCGACGCCGCACCTTATTCGCTAACGCCGGCGAGTCCCTCCACGAACGCGTCGATGAGGCGGCCCTCACAGACCTCCTCCACGGGCCCGCGGAGCGTCACTTGGAGCTCCGACGTCACCGTCACGTCGAGCTTGCCACCCTCCATGACGACCTCGACCCGCCCGGGAGGCAGCAGTCCGCGGGACACCGCCGCCACCGCCACCGCACAGGACGACGTGCCCGACGCCGAGGTGTGGCCCACACCCCGCTCCCAGATCAGGGCCCGGCAGGCGCCGGGTCCCGTCACCGATGCCAACTGCACGTTGGCGCCGTGGGCCAGGGCGGGATGGGCGGTGAGGAAGGGCCCCACGCGGCGCAGCTCGGCATCGGTGGGCTCGGGGACGAACACCACCAGGTGTGGGTTGCCCACCGATACGGGGGTCACGTCCAGAGCGATCCCGTCGGGGCCGGAGAGCCTGCCGCCGGGGTCCAGCGAGGCGGGATCCAGGGCCACCGACGAGGGACCGGTGCGGGCGCGTCCCATGTCCACGGAGACGTCGTACGAGGCGCCGGCGCGGGCGTGCACGGTGAGGACGACGTGATCCCCACCCACCTGTACCGTAAAGGGGTGGGTACCCAACCGCGCGCGCCCGCGTCGCGCGAGGTACGACGCCAGGATCCGGAGCCCGTTGCCGCTCCGCTCGAACTCGGAGCCGTCGGGGTTGAACATGCGGAGCCGGAAGACCTCCCCGGCGTCGCCGGCCAGGAGGAGCACGATCCCGTCGCCGCCCACACCACGCCAGCGGTCGCACACCCGCTGCACGGCGTCGGCCTCGAGACGCCACGCATCCCCCTCTTCGAAGACCAGGTAGTCGTTGCCCAGCCCGTGGGCCTTGAAGAACGACACGCCGGCCGAGGGCCGGTCCTGCTGCCGGAAGCTCATGGGCCCAATCTCGGACCATCAACGCACTTGCGGGAGTGGCAGCCCGGAGAAACTCGCCCGGCATCGGACGCGTAGGGTCGGTCAATCCATCGCAACCTTCGGGGCGCTCGTTCCGTCCAAGGGGTACGGATGGCGGTGAGCAGAGCTGATCGACGCACGCGGGGGATCGAGGGCGGATGATGATACGGGGCGGCGTGACGGCCGCGCTGGCCATGGTGCTGAGCGCGACCGCGGTGGCGGGGCAGATGAAGTACCAGGGAAATTGGACGCCGGTGGATCCGGCCAGGGTGGTGCGGGGCTGCTGCGCCGACAACGCGGGCCCTCCCGTCATACGGGCCGTGCGCGTCACCGGGGACGAGATCCACATCGACGGGCAGGTCACCGAGACACCGTGGCTCCAGGCTCCCGTCGCGACCCAATTCGTCCAGTACGAGCCCCGGGAAGGCGCCCCCGCCACCGAGCGCACCGAGGCCCGGGTCCTCTACGGCGACGATGCCCTCTTCGTGGCCATCCGGGCCTACGACGACGACGCGGGCCACATCGTGGGGCAGATGACGCGCCGCGACCAGGACTCTTACTCCGACCAGGTCGGCGTGGTCATCGACTCCTACTTCGACCGCCGCACGGCCTTCCAGTTCGCCGTGAACCCCGTGGGCGTCAAGTACGACGTCTACCGGTTCGACGACACCCAGGAGGACTCGGGGTGGGACGCGGTCTGGGACGTGGCCACGACCCGCGACGGGCAGGGGTGGACCGCCGAGTTCCGCATCCCCTACTCCCAGCTCCGCTTCAAGGACGCCGCCGTCCAGACGTGGGGCATCAATTTCCTGCGCGTCATCGCCCGCCGTGACGAGACCGACGCCTGGGCCCCCACGACCCGTACCGATGCGGCGGTGGTCTCCAAGTTCGGGGAGCTCCAGGGGCTGCGGGGTCTGAAGCGCCCCAACCACCTGGAGGTGGTGCCCTACACCGTGGCCCGGGTGCAGCGTGCCCCCGGCGACGCCGACAATCCGCTGTTCCACCCCACGGCGACCTCCGGGTCCGTCGGCGCGGACATCAAGTACGGGGTCACCAGCAACCTGACGCTGGACGTCACCCTGAACCCCGACTTCGGCCAGGTGGAGGCGGACCCGGCCCAGGTGAACCTCACCGCCACCGAGACGTTCTACCCCGAGCGCCGGCCCTTCTTCCTGGAGGGATCCAGCATCTTCAACTTCAGCATCGCTCTGGGCGACGGTGACGGTGCGGGCGAATCCCTCTT
>JASFRY010000376.1:0-5130 GCA_050114675.1 Gemmatimonadota bacterium
TCACGGTGAGCGGGCAGGCCTACACCCAGCCCCTCACCCTGCGGCTCGATCCGCGGGTGAAGACGTCGGTGGCCGAGCTCGAGCAGGCGGCCCGCCTGTCCCGGGAGATGTACGACGGCGCCGTGGAGGCCCACGCCGCGTACGAGGCGGCGCGGGCGGCGCTGGCATCGGCCAGCGGCTCCCGGAAGGACCAGTTGGAGGCCCTGGCTCCCGAGCCCCAACAGGGGCGCTTCCGCTTCTTCCGGCCCGCGCCTTCCGGACCGCCCACCCTCAACGGGGTGAGCGACGAGATGATGCGCGCGGCCATGGCCATGCAGGAAGCCGAGACGGCGCCCACGGCGCGCCAGGTGGCGGCGTGCCTGGAAGCGCGGACCCGGTACCGGGACGTCATGGCGCGCTGGAGCGCGCTGGAGTCGAGACCCGATGACTCCGACGGGAATCCCTGAGCGGACCCTGCGATCGCCCGCCATCCGCTGCCACGGCCTGAGCAAGCGGTACAGGGACGTGGTGGCGGTGGCGGGCCTCGACCTGGAGGTCCACGCCGGCGAGTGCTTCGGGCTGCTGGGACCCAACGGTGCCGGCAAGACCACCACCGTGGAGATGATCGAGGGCCTGGTGGCCCCCGATGACGGTGAGGTGGAGGTGCTGGGCCTCCGGTGGGAGCGGGACGAGCCCGCCCTGCGGCAGCGCCTCGGGGTCGCGCTCCAGGAGACGCGCCTCGCCGAGCGCCTCAAGGTGGTGGAGGTCATCCGGCTCTTCCGGAGCTTCTATCGCCAGGGCCGCACCGTGGAGGAGGTGCTCCGGACCGTGGAGCTGGAGGAGAAGCGCGACGCGTGGGTGGAGCGCCTCTCCGGGGGGCAGCGCCAGCGGCTTGCCATCGCCTGTGCCCTGGTGGGCGCCCCGGACCTCCTCTTCCTGGACGAGCCCACCACGGGCCTCGACCCCCAGTCGCGCCGCCAGCTGTGGGGCGTCGTCTCCGCCTTCAAGGAGGGGGGCGGTACCGTGGTCCTCACGACCCACTACATGGAGGAGGCAGAGCGGCTTTGCGACCGGGTAGCCGTCATGGACCACGGCCGCATCATCGCGCTGGGCTCGCCCCGTGAGCTCATCGCATCGCTGGGCGCCGACCACGTCGTGGAGGTCACGTTGGCCGAAGCCGCCGACACCGTCCCGGAGGAGGCCCTCGCCGCCCTCCCGGGCGTGGCGTGGGCGCGGCGGGACGGAGCCACGTACGCCCTCACCGTCACCGAGCCCCACCGGGCGCTCCCCGCCCTCGTCATCGAGCTCCAGCGCCGGGGCGTGGAGCCCACCGGCCTCGTCACCCACGCCGCCACCCTGGAGGACCTGTTCCTGAGCCTCACGGGACGGCGTCTGAGGGACACGTGATGGCGTACCTCCGTCCCCTCCTGGAGCTCACCAAGGCCCGCTTCCGCGAGCAGCTCCGCCAGCCCGAGGTGCTCTTCTGGGTCTTCGCCTTTCCGGTCCTGCTCGCCGTTGCCCTGGGTCTGGCCTTCCGCAACCGGCCTCCGGACGTCATCCGGATCGCCGTGGAAGCGGCCCCCGGAGCAGACAGGCTGTCAGCGGCGCTGGACACCACGCCGGGCTTCGCCGTGGAGACCCTGCCGGCCGATTCGGCAGAGGCGCGGCTGCGCACCGGCGCCGTGGCCCTGGTGGTCGTGCCCGGAGACACTCTCACGTACCGTTTCGACCCCGGCCGCTCCGAGAGCCGGCTGGCACGGCTGGCCACCGACGACGCGCTCCAGCGGGCCCTGGGCCGAAAGGACGTGCGCGTCACCGAAGACCGGGTGGTCACCGAGCGGGGTGCCCGCTACATCGACTTCCTCATCCCCGGCCTGCTGGGGCTGAACCTCATGAGCACGGGGATGTGGGGGCTGGGCTACGCCGTGGTGGACGCACGGCGCCGCAAGCTCATGAAGCGCCTTCTGGCGTCGCCCATGCGCCGCAGCCAGTACCTGCTGTCGTTCATCGGGGCGCGCCTCGTCCTGCTGGTGCCCGAGGCGGCGATCCTGGTGGGGTTCGGGGCCCTGGCCTTCGGCGTGCCGGTGCGGGGCTCGGTCTTCGCCCTGGCCGCGGTGGCCCTGGTCGGCGCCCTCTGCTTCGCGGGGATGGGGCTGCTCACCGCCAGCCGGGTCCAGACGGTGGAGGCGGTGTCGGGGCTCATGAACCTGGTCATGCTCCCCATGTGGGTCCTGTCGGGCGTCTTCTTCTCCTCGGCCAACTTCCCGGAGGCCATGCAGCCCTTCATCGCCGCCCTCCCGCTCACGGCCCTCAACGACGCGCTCCGCGGCGTGATGCTCGAGGGGGCCACCCTCCTCGGGCTCGCGGCGCCCCTGGGGATCTGCGTCGCGTGGGGTGGCGTCTCTTTCGCGGTGGCGCTGAAGATCTTCCGGTGGCGTTAGGGGGCCGCCAGACAGGGGGGTGGCACCCCTGACGCAGACGCGAAGGGGTGCGGGCCGCGGCCCGCACCCCTCGATGAGCGGAACCCCGCGCTACGCGGTCACGAGCCGTCGGGGACCGGATTCCCGTCCACGCCCAGGTGCACGATGGGCGCGATGCCGGTGGCTTCGAGCGGCGCTTCGATGACCGACCTGTCGCCCACGATGACGATGTCCAGGTGGTCCAGGTCGACGTACTTCCGGGCCACGCGCACCAGATCCTCCTTGGTGACGGCGTTCACATGCTCGGCCATGGTCTGGTAGTAGTCCTTCGGCAGACCCTCCAGGTACAGCCCCGAGATCGCGCCGGCGGTGGCGTCCACCGACGCGAACGCCTCGGGCAGCCGCTGGATGAGCGCGGCCTTCCCCTGCGCCATCTCGTCGTCGGTGAAGGGCACGCCCCCCTGGACACCCCTCAGGTGGGCCATGAAGGCGATGAGGGCGCTGTCCGACTTGGCGGTGACGATGGAGCCGCCCGCCCGGAACGGGCCCGGGCCCTTCCCGAAGGAGAAGCTCGAGCGCACGCCGTAGCTGTACCCTTTCACCTCACGGATGTCGTGGTTGAGGCGCGACTGGAAGAGGCCGCCGAGGATGGTGTTCATCACCCGGATGGCGAAGTAGTCGTCGGTGTTTCTCGACGGACCGGGCTCGCCGATGGCGAAGACCGATTGGGGCGCGCCGGGCTTGTCCACCAGATAGATGGTGGTGGGCCTGGGCGCCGGCACCGGAGGATAGTCGAACGACGGCACGGAGCCGCCGGCCGGCCACCCGGCGAGCGCTGTCTCCACCGTGGAGCGCACCGCGGCCGGATCCACGTCCCCCACCACCGTGACGAGCGCTCGGCCCGGCTGGAAGTACGTGTCGTGGAAGGCCACGATGTCGTCGCGGGTGATGGACCTGGCGCTCTCCTCGGTCATGAATCGGCCGTACGGGTGGTCCTTCCCGTACAGCACGCGGTCGAAGACGTTGGACGCGATGGCCGTGGGCTGGTCCTTGGCCTGGGTGAGCGCCACCAACGTACGGGCCCGCAGCCGCTCGAGGGCGTCGTCGGGGAAGGAGGGGTGCTCCAGCATGTCCGCCAGGATGTCGAGCACCTTGGGGAAGTTGTCGGTGGTGGACAGGAAGCTCATGGCCCCGCTCTCCCCTCCCACCCGCACACTCACCGACGTACCCAGCAGGTCCAGCGCGTCGGACAGCTCGTCACCCGTCATGGACGTGGTGCCCTCGCTCATCATGGACGCCGTCATGTCGGCCAGACCCGTCTTGTCCGCCGACTCGTACTGGTCGGCGCCGCCCTCGAAGTCGATGGTGAAGTACACCAGGGGCAGATCGTGCTTCTGGGACACCACCAGCTTGGCTCCGTTGGACAGGGCAGACTCGGTCCACGCCGGCACCCGGAGCGCCCGGGGCGCCTCGGGCGTGGGGGGCGTGGTGCGGTCGAAGCTGCTGGGCCCTGCCTGGGCCAGGGCGCCCGAGGCCGGAGCCAGGGCGAAGGTCAGGGCGGCCAGAGCGGCGGCCCGCTTCGTCGTCGTCACGGTGCTCATCGTCCCCCCTCCGAACCGCTGCCGGCTCCGTTCGGGTTGTCGGTCCGCGCCACGGGCTTGCTCAACTCGGGCTTGGAGGCCTCCCCGGGCTTGCCCATGGGCACGATGCTCAGCACCACGCGTCCGTCGGTCAGGTACTGGTTCGCCACGCGCTTCACGTCGGCGGCGGTGACGGCCCGCGTTGCCTCGAGGTCCTTCTGGAAGTAGTCGGGATCGTCGTGATACACACTCCCCTGATTCAGCATGTTGGCCTTGGCCAGGTTCGACTGGAGGGCGCTGATCCCTCGGAGCTCCAGTCCGGCCTTGGCTTTCTGGAGCTCGTCGGCGGTGGGGCCCTCCTCCTTGAGCCGATCCAGGATGGAGTCGGTGGTGGCCTCCAGGCTTGTGAGCGTGTTCCCGGGCCGGGGCACGACGATGACCATGAACTGGCCCACGTTCTCCATCTCGCGCTGGCCCGCCTGGACCGCCGCGGCGGTCTGGCGGTCATAGACCAGTCCCTTGGTGAGCCGCGCGGTGCGCGAGCCCGACAGGATGTCACCCAGAAGATCCAGAGCGTACTGGTCGCCGCTTACCACACCCACGGTGGGCCAGGCGATGTAGAGGCGGGGGACCTGCACCCGGTCCTGGTAGACCAGCCGGGCTTCCTCCGGCATGGTCACCGGCCCCACGTCGGGGCGGGTGATGGGCCGCCCCCGGGGAATCTCCCCGAAGTACTTCTCCACCCACGCCTTCGTCTGGGCGGGGTCGAAGTCGCCCACGATGGCCAGGGTGGCGTTGTTGGGCGCGTAGTAGAGCCGGAAGAAGTCCTTCACGTCGTCGGCCGACGCCGCGCTCAGGTCCTCCATGGACCCGATGACCGGCCAGTGGTACGGGTGGTCGGCGGGGTACATGGCGTTGCTGATGATCTCACCGGCGCGCCCGTAGGGCCGGTTGTCGTAGCTCTGGCGGCGCTCGTTCTTCACGATGTCGCGCTGCGCGTTGAGCTTGTCGATGTCCAGGGCGTCCAGCAGCCACCCCATGCGGTCCGACTCGAGCCAGAGCTGGTCCTCCAGGTAGTTGGACGGCACCTGCTCGTAGTAGTTGGTCCGGTCGTTGGTGGTGGAGCCGTTGTTGAAGCCGCCCACGCCCTC
>JASFRY010000377.1:0-5105 GCA_050114675.1 Gemmatimonadota bacterium
CAGGTCGCCGAGGAGATCGCCGCCGCGTCGCGCTACGAGGTGGTGGTGTGCGACCGCTCGGTGCTCGACAACTACGCCTACCTGGTCCACCGGGTGGGGCGCCGCCCCGAGTACGAGGAGCTGGTGCGCAGCTGGATGGCCACCTACGACGGGCTTTTCAAGGTGCCCATCGTCCAGCCCCCCTCCTTCGACGGGACGCGGGACACCAGCGGGAGCTTCCAGGGGGAGGTGGACCGCACCATCGACGAGCTCCTCACGGAGCTGGGAGTGTCCTGCCACCGGCTCGACCCCACGGACCGGGACGGGTGGGTGGACCGGGTGCTCCGGGCCGTGGGTCTTCCCCTCGCGCCGCCCCAGATGGACATCTTCTCGGGGCCGGAGTAGGGCGGCCTCAGCGACCGGCGTGGGCTGCCTCGTCGGTGGTGTCGACCGGGGCGTCGGATTCCACCGGAGCGTCGGCTTCGCCCGGATCATCGGCTTCGCCCGGAGCCTCATCGGTGGCCGCGGTGGCCGGGGCCGCCGCGCCCAGATGCCGGGCCGCCATCTGCGCGTCCACGGCCCGGATCACGTCGGAGACCTCGATCCTGCGGATGCAGTGGGCGTGCATGGGGTCCCGGGGCACGCACACCTCCGCCGCCACGCACGCCGCCCCGCACGGAAGCGACGGCTGGAGCGTGCGGTCGTCGGCGCCTCCCAGGGGCGCCCACTGCACCCTGCTCTGGGCGCCGTAGAGGGCGCAGACCGGCGTCCCCACCGCAGCGGCGATGTGCATGGGGCCGCTGTCGTTGCACAAGAGGAGATCGGCCTCGGCCAGGAGCCCCGCCAGATCGCGCACGTCGGCCGGCGCCGGCACGTACCGGCCGGGCATGGCCATGGCGGCGGTCACCCGGCCCGCCAGGCCGGACTCGGCAGGCCCGCCCAGGACCACCACCCGGGCCCCGTGGCGGCGCGCCAGGTGGTCCGCCACCCGGGCGAAGCGCTCGGGCGGCCAGCGGCGAGCCTCGGCACCCGATCCGGGATGGACCACCACCAGGGGACCGTCCAGCCGCGCGTCCCTCCAGACCGGACTGCCCGTCAGGAGGCCACGCGCCGCCCGCCGCCGCTCGGAGCGCACCGGCAGACGGGGTACCCGGAACGGGGTGGGCACGCCCACGGCCTGCAGGAGGAGGTTGTTCATGTCCACGGTGTGGAGGACCTCCCGGTCCGCCGCCGACACCGCCACCACGTGGGTGTAGGGCCAGCGGCGGTGCAGCGGCGCTCCGCCCAGCTCGTACGTGAGGCGCACCGGCGCCCGGGACAGGAGCGCCAGGAGCTGGGCGCGCTCGTTGCGGGCGAAGTCGAAGGCCAGATCCCAGGGACCGCGGGCCACCACGGCGCGGAGCAGCCGGAGCCACCGCGACGCGTGCCGGTGAAGGCCCAGCCGCCCCACGGGCAGCTCCAGGACCTCGTCCAGCTCCTCCACGTCGGCCATGACGGGGGCGTAGGGCGTGTCCACCACCATGGAGATCCAGGCGTCGGACCACCGGCGCCGCAGGTTGGCCACGAACGGCTGCATGAGGACGGTATCGCCCAGGTAGCGGCGGCGCACCACCAGGACCCGCGGGGCGCGACCCGGCGTGCGCGGCGCGGCAGCGAACCGTGGCCGGTCTGCCTTACCGGACGCGGGCGCGCGTGGCGGCGTGGCCGACATGGGTCGCCTACCGCTCGATGGGCGCCCGGACCAGGTTCCCCCACTCGGTCCACGAGCCGTCGTAGTTGCGTACGTCGGGGTAGCCCAGGAGGTGGTGGAGCACGAACCACGTGTGGCTGGAGCGCTCGCCGATGCGGCAGTACGCCACCACCGCGTCGTCCGCCGAGAGCCCCTGCTCGCCCTCGTAGATGGCCCTCAGCTCCTCCACCCCCTTGAAGGTGGCGTCGTCGTTGGCGGCGCGCTTCCACGGCACGTTGGCGGCGCCGGGGATGTGGCCGCCCCGCAGCGCACCCTCCTGGGGGTAGTCGGGCATGTGGAGGAGCTCGCCGCTGTACTCCTGGGGCGAGCGCACGTCCACCAGGCGGCCGCCGGCCTCGACGTGCCGGGCCACGTCCTTGCGGTAAGCGCGGATGGGAGCGTCGTTGCGCTCCACCACCGGGTAGTCGGTGGCGGGCCGCTCGGGCGGGTCGGTGGAGAGGGGCCGGCCCTCGTCGATCCACTTCTTGCGGCCCCCGTCCAGCAGCCGCACGTCGGGATGGCCGAAGAGGGTGAACACCCAGAGGGCATAGGCCGCCCACCAGTTGAAGTTGTCGCCGTAGAACACCACGGTGCTGTCGCGCCCGATCCCCCTGGCGGACATGAGGGCTGCGAAGGCCTCGCCGTCCAGGTAGTCCCGGGTGAGGGCGTCGTTCAGGTCCATGTGCCAGTCCACCTTCACGGCGCCGGGGATGTGGCCCGTGTCGTAGAGGAGCACGTCCTCGTCCGACTCCACGACCACCACCCCCGGGTCGTCCAGATGCTCGGCCAGCCACGCCGTGGAGACCAGCATGTGGGGGTGGGCGTAGCGCTGGAACCTGGGGTCGGGATCGTGGGGAGTGGCCATGGATCCTCCTGGACAGATGAATGTCGACGACGGACCTCGCCCGGCCACGCGGCTGGAGGCGTGGGCCTGATCCCTACCCGGGTCGCGGCGCCCGGTTCACCGGAGCCCCCGGCGCCCGGCTCATCGGAACCCCCGACGGCCGGGATGGTAGCCCACGCATGAGCCTACCCGACCGCCTGTCCACCATCGTGGACCGATTCAACCGCGCTCCCAAGGACCTCCGCGTCCAGGCGCTCCTCCAGTTCTCCAGAAAGGTCCCGCCCCTCCCCGAGGAGATGAGGCAGGACCCGTCGGCGCTCGAGCAGGTGCACGAGTGCCAGACCCCCTTCTTCCTGGCGACCCGGGTGGACGAGGAGGGCAGCGTCCACCTCTTCTTCGACGCCCCCGCCGAGAGCCCCACCGTCCGCGGGTTCGCGGGCATCCTGCGGGAGGGTCTCGAGGGCGCGCCCTGGCAGGACGTGCTGGAGGTGCCGGCCGACTTCTATACCGCCATGGGGCTGGAGAGCGTGGTGTCGCCCCTGCGCCTCCGCGGCATGGGCGCCATCCTGGCGCGCCTCAAGCGCCAGGTGAAGGAGCAGGTCGGCCAGGAGGCTTGAGCGGGGGACACCGCACGCCCCCCGGACCTCCGGGAGGCCGGTCCCCTCCCCCACGTGCCCACCCGGGAACCCCCGTTGACAATCGGGGATAATATTTTAGTATTGAAATATACATCGCTGAGATATCATCCCGATCCGAGGTCGTTCCCATGTCCGATCAAGCGCTGGCCCTGAAGCTCTGGGTGGTTCTGAATCGGGCGAGGAATGCCGTGTCGGAGCACGACCAGGCCCACATCGAATCCCGGGGCATCACCCCGGGGGAGTTCGCGGTCCTGGAGGCCCTCTACCACAAGGGTCCCCTGCTGCTGGGAGAGATCCGGTCCAAGATCCTCGTGTCCAGCGGAGGCGTCACCTACCTGGTGGACAAGCTGGTGAGGCGCGGGATGGTGGAGCGACAGGCGTGTCCCAGCGACCGGAGGGCAAGCTACGCGGCGCTCACCGAAGACGGACGGCAGTGGATCGGCGACGTCTTCCCCGAGCACGCCCGCTCCATCGAGCGGGCCGTCGCGGGGCTCGACGACGACGAGAAGCGTCGGGCCATCGAGCTCCTGCGCAAGCTGGGGCTCCACGCCGCGGAGCTCGACAGCACGTCCCCGGTGCCGGCCTGACGCCGGCCTGACCCCCAGGAAAGCCACGGGGATGTCGCGTCCGAATGTATCTCAGTTCTGTGTAGTTGACTAGACACTTAAATGGGGGACGGCCCGCCCCCTCCGTTCGCGGGCCGACGAAGAAAGGGAGGAGATCCCATGAGTGCCACGACATGGAAGCTCGATCCGGCACACACCCAGGTCGAGTTCGCCGTCAAGCATATGATGTTCACCACCGTCCGCGGCCGCTTCGGCGACGTGGAGGGCTCCGTCCGGTTGGACCTGGACAACCCCCAGGCATCCTCAGTGGAGGTGGAGATCGGCGCCGCCAGCATCGACACGGGCGTGGAGGACCGGGACGCCCACCTCCGCTCCGGAGACTTCCTGAACGTGGAGGAGCACCCGCACCTCACGTTCATGAGCACCCGCGTCGAGGGCGCCCCCTCCGAGGCGGGCGACACCTTCAAGGTGGTGGGCGACCTCACGATCCGCGGCACCACCCGCGAGGTGGTGCTGGACGCCGAGTTCGAAGGCACCGGAGCCGACCCATGGGGCGGAACCCGGGCCGGATTCACGGCGAAGACGAAGATCGATCGCCGCGACTTCGGCCTCACCTGGAACCAGGCGCTGGAGACAGGCGGCGTCCTCGTGGGCCAGGAGGTGAAGATCGAGCTGCAGGTGCAGGCGGTGAAGGAAGAGGCCGAGGTGGAGGAAGCGGCCACCGCAGGCGTCTGACGCCTGACCTCGATCCGCGAAAGAGAAGCCCGCGCCGGATGCGCTTCCGGTGCGGGCTTCTCCGTTTCCAGCGGGAGCCGCGCGGGCTTGCGGCCGCCGTGATCACTCGGTCCCGTCAGCTCCCCTCGTGCTGCCCCGCGTCCACCGCGGCCACGCGGCCCAGCGCCGCCCAGTCCAGGTCGCCCCATCCCCGGGACACGGCGGAGAGGTACCGGTCCCGGAGCACGCTCCCCACGGGCATGGGCACGCCGCCCTCCTCACCGGAGCGCAGGGCCAGGCGCACGTCCTTGAGCCCGTGGCGCAGGGCGAAGCCCGCCGGCTCGTAGCGATGGGCCTCCACCATGCCGCCGTAGTTCTGGTAGATGGGGGAGGCGAAGAGGCCCTCGGACATCATCCCGTGGAACGCCTCCGTGTCGATGCCGTGGGCACGGACGAGGGCATACGCCTCGGCCATGGCCTCGATGGCCGACGCCAGCATGAAGTTGCCGGCGAGCTTGAACACGTTGGCCTGCTCGGGCCGGTCGCCCACGTGGACCACGGCCCGCCCCACGGCGTCGAAGGCCGGGCGGCACGCCTCCACGGCCTCCGCCGGCCCGCCGGCCACCACCACCAGG
>JASFRY010000378.1:0-5101 GCA_050114675.1 Gemmatimonadota bacterium
CCGCGGCAGGGCTCCTCCCGCCGCACATGTGCCGTGTGCCGGCAGTCAGTTCCCGCCGGTGAGCCCCCGCTCCTCCAGGAGCGGCTGCACGCTGGGATCGCGGCCCCGGAACGCCCGATACATGGCAGCCACGTCTTCGCTCCCACCGCGGGACAGGATCATGTCGCGGAAGCGCTGTCCGTTCTCACGGGTCATCCCCCCATGGTCCCGGAACCAGTAGTACGCGTCGTCGTCCAGCACCTCGCTCCACATGTAGGCGTAGTAGCCTGCGGCGTATCCGCCGTTCCATATGTGGGAGAAGTACGTCGTGCGGTAGCGTGGGGGGACCTGGGTCAGGTGCACCTTGAAGCGCTCGAGCGCCTGGGTCTCGAAGGCGTCCACGTCCTGCTTGGGCGCGTCGGCAGGGAGCGTGTGCCACGCCATGTCCAGCAGGGCCGCCTCCAGATACTCGGTGGTGGCGTAGCCCATGTTGAACGTCGAGGACCTGCGGATCTTGTCCACCAGCTCCTGGGGCATGGGCGCACCGGAGTCGTAGCGCTTGGCGTAGTTCGCCAGGACCGTGGGCTCCAGCGCCCAGTGCTCGTTGAACTGGGAGGGAAACTCGACGAAGTCCCGGGGCACGTTGGTCCCCGCCAGGGTCGGGTAGCGCACGTCGGAGAACATCCCGTGCAGCGCGTGACCGAACTCGTGGAACATGGTCGTGACGTCGTCGAAGCTCAGAAGGGCGGGCTGGCCCGGCGCCGGCTTCTGGAAGTTGCAGACGTTGTAGACCACGGCCTTGGTATCCAGGAGTCCCGACTGGTCCACCAGGTTGTCCATCCACGCGCCGCCGCTCTTGCTGGCGCGTGCGAAGTAGTCGGCGTAGAAGAGCGCCAGCGAGGTGCCGTCGGCGTCGAAGACCTCGAAGACGCGCACGTCCGGGTTGTAGACGGGGATGTCCGTGCGCTCCTTGAAGGTGAGACCGTAGAGCTGGTGGGCCGCGAAGAAGACACCGTCCTCCAGCACGTGGTTCAGCTCGAGGTAGGGACGGACCTCGGATTGGTCCAGGTCGTACTCCTGCTTGCGGAGCTGCTCGGCGTACAGCTGCCAGTCCCACGAAGCGAGCTGGAAGTCCTTGCCCCGCCCGTCGACGATGGCCTGCATCTTCGCCGCTTCGTCGTGAGCCTTGGCGGTAGCCGCGGGCACCAGGTCGGTGAGGAGCTTCTCCGCCGCCTGGGGTGTCTTGGCCATCTGGTCGTCCAGGACGTAGTCGGCGTAGGTGGCGTATCCCAGGATCCGCGCCTTCTGGGCACGCAGCTGGGCGAGGCGCTGCACGATGGGGCGGGTGTCGTGCTCACCGCCGTCGCCCCGAGAGAGCGACGCCTTCATGATGCGCTCCCGGAGTCCCCGGTCGCGAAGCGACGCCAGCACCGGCTGCTGGGTGGTGTTCTGAAGCGCCAACACCCACCCCTGCACGTCACGGCTCTTCGCCTCGTCGGCCGCGGCGGCGACGCCGGCCTCGCTGAGGCCCGCCAGCTGCGACGAGTCCGTCACCGTGACCGCCGCGGCGTTGCGTCCCGCGAGGAGCTCCGTCTGGAACCGGGTGGACAGGCGTGACTCCTCTTCGTTCAATGCGCGCAGCGTGTCCTTGGCGGCATCGGAGAGCTCGGCGCCAGCCCGGATGAAGTCCTTGTGGTACCGCTCCACCAGGAAGACCTGGACGCTGTCCAGCCCCAGGTTCTGCCGCCGCTCGTAGATGGACTTCACGCGGCCGTACAGGTCCGGGTCCAGATAGATGGCATCGCTGTGGGCCGCCAGCTTGGGTGCCTCCTCGGCCTGGACGGCCTGGAGCGTGCTGTCGGTGTTGGCCGACGTCACGGCGTTGAAGGCACGCATGACCCGGGTGAGAAGCTGGCCGGACCGCTCCATGGCCACGATGGTGTTCTCGAAGGTCGGCGGCGCCTCCTGGTGGGCGATGGAGTCGATCTCGGCGCGCTGCTGCTGCATACCCGCCTCGATGGCGGGCTGGTAGTCGGCGTCGGTGATATGGTCGAAGGGCGGCGCCTGGAACGGGAGGGTGCTCTTCTGGAAGAACGGGTTCTCCGACGAAGCCGTGGTCGTCGGCTCCCGGGAGCAGGCGGTCGCCAAGAGTGCGAGGGTCAGGATGTAGAAGCGCGAACGCGCGGGCATGGCAAGCCTCCGCAACATGCTAGAGTGTGATCCACCAAGTATGGTTGGGTGGACGCTGGAGAGGGAGGCCCGGGACGGATCGCTCAGCGTCTCGCCCCCATCCCGGCACCCGGGACGCTGCCCTGGCCCTGCCCCTTCCGTTCCCTCACTTTGGGCGTCGCTCCTCCTGCCCCGGAAGAAGACCATGAGCGACAAGTCGGATCTTTCCCGGACCTCCGGAGAGGCCGGTCCTCCGCCGGAGCCCCGCCAGGGTCTATCACGCCGGACGTGGCTGGCCGCGGCGTCGGGCGCCGCGGCTGCGGGTCTGGTGCACACGCGCTTCCACGCCGTCGACCTCCTGGCCCGGCAGGCGGCCCCGGGGGCGGGCGGCACAGTCCAGGGAGCCGACGTGCGCAGCGCCGCGTCGCGGGCCCTGGGCCGGCTCCCTTCGGAGCTCGGCTCCCGCGCGCCCGGCGAGCGGCCGCGGCGGCTCATCTACCGCCCCGCCGCCTCCGGGGGCTCCCTCTCCCCCCTCCAGGACCTGGACGGGATCCTCACGCCGGCAGACCTGCACTTCGAGCGGCACCACGGGGGCATTCCGGACCTGTTGGCGGAGGACCACGAGCTCCTGGTACACGGGATGGTGGAGCGGCCCACCGTCTTCCGGATGCCGGACCTGAAGCGCTTTCCCGCGGCGTCCCGGATCTGCTTCCTGGAATGCTCGGGAAACGGCAACGGCGTGTACCGTCCCGATCCCCCCGGGGAGCTGACGCCCCAGCGCGTGGACGGCCTTCTGAGCACCAGCGAGTGGGTGGGCGTGCCCCTCTCCACGCTGCTGCGGGAGGTGGGCGTGAAGCCCGGGGCGTCGTGGATCCTGGCGGAAGGGGGCGACGCGGCGCTCCTGGCCCGCAGCATCCCCCTCTCCAAGGCCATGGACGACGCCCTCGTGGCGTACGGGCAGAACGGCGAGGCGCTGCGCCCCGAGCAGGGGTACCCGGCCCGGCTTCTCCTTCCCGGCTTCGAGGGCAACAGCAACGTGAAGTGGATCCGCCGCATCGAGGTGAGCGACCGGCCCACCATGACGCGGGAGGAGACCTCCAAGTACACCGATCCCCTGAAGGACGGCACCGCCCGCCAGTTCAGCTTCGTCATGGACGCCAAGTCCATCATCACCTTTCCCGCCTATCCGTACGCGCTCCCCGAGCGCGGCTGGTGGGAGATCCGGGGGCTGGCGTGGAGCGGGCGGGGGCGCATCGTCCGAGTGGACGTGAGCACCGACGGCGGACGGAGCTGGGCGGCGGCGGAGCTCCAGGGACCGGTGCTTCCCACCTGCACGGTGCGCTTCCGACACCTGTGGCGATGGAACGGCCGTGAGGCCTTTCTCCTGAGCCGGGCCGTGGACGAGTCGGGGTACGTGCAGCCCACCTACGCCCAGCTCGTGGAGGCGCGTGGCGCCGGTACCACCTACCACGCGAACCACCTCCGGGCGTGGAGGGTGGCGAGCGACGGCCAGGTGACGTACGGGCAGGGAGCGCTGACGTGAGGCGCCGTCCGGGCGGCGCAGAGCGGGAGCCCGCCGGCCGCTGCCAGCGCGCAAAAGGGCTCACGGCGCCGGCCGAGCTCGGCCACCCGTGGGCGGCGGTCCTGCTCCTGGGCGTCGCGCTCGGGACGCTCCAGGCGTGTCGCCCGCCGGACTCTCCCCCGCGGGAACGGACGTTCGTGCCGGGGGCTCGGGCCGCGGACGGCGGAGGAGGCTCCCGGGCCTACCCGGTCCCTCCCGGAGCCCCCGACCGCTTCGGTTTCGGGACGCCCGCCGGCGACGCCCGCATTGCCCGCTGGGACCACGACGTGCGTCCCGACGGAACCGGGCTGCCGCCGGGTCGGGGGAGCGTAAAGGAGGGGGAGGCGGTGTTCCGGGGCCGGTGCGCTCCATGCCACGGCGCCACGGGGGTGGAGGGTCCCAACGACCGGCTCGCCGGGCGGCCGCGCCGGGAGTTTCTCTTCGGCACCTCCCGGGCGCTGCTGGCGAAACGCACCGTGGGCAACTACTGGCCCTATGCTACCACGCTGTTCGACTACATCACCCGGGCCATGCCCCAGAACGCGCCGGGCTCCCTCACCGCCGACGAGACCTACGCCGTGATCGCGTGGATCCTCCATCGTAACGGCATCGTGGACGCCGACGCCGTCATGGATGCGCGCACGCTCCCCGCGGTGGTCATGCCGGCCCACGACCGCTTCGTGCCCGACGACCGGGTCGGCGGGCACGAGGTGCGGTAGCGACCGGAAGGGCCGAAGGCCCCCGGCACGAAGGGGCGGCCCGGCGACGCGTCGCCGGACCGCCCCGCTTTACCTCCGGTCGTGCGCGGCGTCAGTCCGAGCCCGGGTACATCCCGAACCAGCTCATGATGTAGAGCTGGGTCCGCATGAAGTTGGACGGGAGCGACCCGGTGCCGTGGTATTCCCCATTCATGCGGATCATGCGGGTGGGGATGCCCCGCATCTTCAAAGCCGCGTAGAACTCCTCGGTCTGCGGGATGGGCGTGCGCCGGTCCAGGACCCCGGTCATGAGGAGGGTCGGCGTGGTGACCTCGCCCACGTGCATGAGCGACGAGTGGGAGAGCCATTCCGACGGGTCCTCCCAGAACGGCTTGCGGAAGAAGCTGTGGGTGAACCACGGGATGTCGGTCTCGCCCAGGAAGCTCATCCAGTCGATGACCGGGCAGCGCACGGCGGCGCCGGCGAAGCGTCGGGTATGGCCGATGACCCAGCTCGACAGCACGCCGCCGCCGCTGCATCCGGTGACGTACAGCCGGCTCGTGTCGATGTACCCCCGGCCGATCAAGCTGTCCACGCCGGCCATGAGATCGTCATAGTCGCCGCTGGGATAGTCGTGGTCGATGCCGTCGGAGAAGTCCGTGCCGTAGCCCGTGCTCCCCCGGGGGTTCACGTA
>JASFRY010000379.1:0-5082 GCA_050114675.1 Gemmatimonadota bacterium
CCTTCTACTTCTGCCGGCACTCCTGCCCCCGGGCGGTCTCGGGGCCCAGCAACCTCCCCTGGATCACTTCGACGCCTACGTGGCCAAGGCGGTGAAGGACTGGGGCGGGGTGGGACTGGCGGTGGCGGTGGTCAAGGACGGGAAGCTGGTGTTCGCCAGAGGATACGGCGTCCGCGACGTAGAAGCCGGCGGCGCGGTGGACGAGCACACGCGCTTCGCCATCGGCTCCACCACCAAGGCCATGACGGCGGCGGCGCTGGGCATGCTGGTGGACGAGGGCAAGCTGTCGTGGGACGATCCGGTGCAGAAGCACCTGCCCTGGTTCCGGCTCCACGACCCCTGGGTCACCCGCGAGCTCACGATCCGCGACCTCCTCACCCACCGGGCGGGGCTCGGCAACGCCGACTTCCTCTGGTACCAGCGTCACACCACCACCCGCGAGATCCTGGAGAAGCTCCAGATGGTGGAGCCGGTGTATTCCATGCGCTCCTCCTTCATCTACCAGAACCTCATGTACGCCGCCGCCGGCGAGGTCGTGGCGGCGGTGAGCGGTGTACCGTGGGCCGACTTCGTGCGCACGCGCATCTTCCAGCCTCTCGGCATGGACGAGAGCGTGACCAGCCTGGCCGCCACCGAGGGGCAGCCCGACGTGGCCCGGCCCCACGACGAGGTGGAGGGCGAGGTGGTGCGCATCGGCAACGCCTCGGTGGATCCGGTGGCGTCGGCCGGTGCCGTGTGGTCCAGCGTGTCGGACATGTCCAAGTGGCTCCGCTTCCTCCTGGCCGGCGGCGTGGCCGCCGACGGCACCCGGCTCCTCCAGCAGTCCACCGTCGACGAGCTCTTCAAGCCCCAGTCGTTCGTGACCTCGTCCCAGTTCTATCCCACCCAGCAAGTCACCCACCCGCACTGGATGACCTATGGGTTCGGATGGTTCCAGGAGGACTACCGGGGCGAGAAGGTGGACTTCCACACCGGGAGCATCGACGGGATGGTGGCCATCGCCGGGCTCATACGGGACCGCAACCTGGGCGTCTACGTCCTGGCCAACCGGGACCACGTGGAGGTGCGCCACGCTCTCATGTACCGCGTGTTCGACCTCTACCTGGGGGGAGAGCCCCGGGACTGGAGCGCCGAGCTGAAGACGCTCTACGACGGCATCGCGGAGCAGAGGGAAGAGGCCCGGGCCGAAGCGCTGGCGAAGCGGGTAGAGGGGACGTCGCCCTCGCTGCCCCTGGAGGCGTACGCGGGGCGGTACACCGATCCGCTCTTCGGCAGCGCCATGGTCACCTCGACACCCTCGGGACTCCGTGTGGACCTGGGGCCCGGCCGACCGGGTGCCCTGGAGCACTGGAACTATGACACCTTCCGCCTTCGGTTCGACGCCCGCTGGAGGGGGAGTGCCCTGGTCGAGTTCATCCTCGGCACCGACGGGCGGGTGGCGGCGCTGCGCATGGGCGACGTGGAGCTGAGGCGGCAGGAAGAGTGAGGCGCCGGATGCGGTGGCGGGGTGAGGGGGCGCGGAATCCGCGCCCCCTCCGTCGTCACATCTTCTCCAGCGCCTGCGCCAGATCGGCGATGAGGTCGTCGGGATGCTCGATGCCCACGCTGATGCGGATGAGCGCCGGCGTGATCCCCATGCGAGCCTGGTCCTCGGGGGGTACGTCCGAATGGGTCATGGTGGCCGGATGCTCGGCCAGGCTCTCCGTCCCGCCAAGGCTCACGGCGAGCTTGATGAGCCTCAGCGCGTTGAGCACGCGGAAGGCCTCGGCCTCGCCGCCCCGCACCTCGAAGGAGATCATCCCTCCCGGCGCGAGGCACTGCTTGCGGTAGATCTCGAACTGGGGATCCCCTTCCTCCAGGTGCCCCAGGTAGTGGACCGCCTCCACTGCGGGATGGTCGGCCAGGAAGTCGGCCACGTAGCGGGCGTTCTTCATCTGGCTGGTCATGCGGAGCTTCAGCGTCTCCAGGCTCCGGAGGAGGAGCCAGCAGGTCCACGGCCCGGCCATGGTCCCGAAAATGGTGCGCGTGGTCTTCACCTGGGCCATGAGCTCGCCCGAGCCCAGGCACGCGCCGGCGATGAGGTCCGAGTGGCCGCCCACGTACTTGGTGAGGGAGTAGAGCACCAGGTCGGCCCCTTGCTTCAGGGGATGCTGGTAGAGAGGCCCGAGGAAGGTGTTGTCCACCGCCACCAGGGCGGGCCGGTCGGCGCTTCCAGAGGCTGCCGCCACCTCTGCGCACGCCTTGATATCCATGAGGGCGTTGGTGGGATTCGCCGGCGTCTCCACGTAGATCATCCGCAGGCGCTCCCGGCGTCCGTCGCCCTCGTCCAGGACCCGGTTCAGCCCGTCGATGCCTTCCACCGCCGGGAAGCATACGGTCTCGATGCCGAACTCGGGCAGCACGTGGTGGAAGAGGTACTCCGTGCCGCCGTAGATGGGCTCGGGGAAGACGACCACGTCGCGGGGTCGGGCGAAGGTGAGCACCGTGGTGGCGATGGCGGCCATGCCGCTCTCGAAGGCGGCCGCCGCCTCGGCCTGGTCCCACACCGTGAGCCGGTCCTCGAGGATCTCGAGGCTGGGGTTGTTCAGGCGGGAGTAGATGAGCCCCATGGTCTCGGAGGGGCCCTTCTCCCGGAGTCCGTACGCCACCTCGAAGAAGGCCTTGCCCTCTTCGGCGGACTCGAAGACGAAGGTGGAGGTCTGGAAGATGGGGGGCTTCGCGGCACCCTCGGACCACTCGGGCTCGTAGCCGTAGCTCATCATGAGGCTCTCGGGGCGAACCTCGTGGTCTCCGATGTGCTTCTTCTTCTCCTTGTCCCACATGGGGGACCGCTCCTGCGGTAGCCGGGCGCGTGTCTGACGGCCGCCGGTCGCGACGGCTGGAACGACCGGGACCCGGGCAAGCGAGGCGGGAGGCAGTCGAAAGGTAGGGGATGGGTCGGAGGGCGGGAATGCTTGCCTCCGCCCCCGCGAACCCGGAGGTTGGAGGGGCATTTCCGGGAGGTGTCATGCGTGGCGAAACCGGGCCTGTCTTCGAGGCCATCGAGCGGTGGGAGGCGGACGGGCTGGTCGATCCGGATCTGGCGGAGCGCCTCCGCCGGGAGACCGCTGAATCGTCGGAGGTCGGGACCGCGCGCCTGGGGCAGTACGTGGTGGCGGCAACGGGCGCGGTGGTGCTCGTCATCGCGGCCGGCGTGTTCCTCGACTGGGCGTGGCCGCGCATGACCGACGCGCTGCGTTCGGTCTTTCTGGCCGGCGTGGGTGCCGGGGTCTACGTGTGGGGCGGCCATCTGGAAGGCAGGCGCCGGTGGATCCCTGCGGCCTACCTCATGCAGACGGCGGGGCTGGCCCTCATCCTGGGCGCGTGCATGTTCTCGAAGGCCGCCTGGGCGGACCAGACCGCCGGGGGCGTCGTGGCGGGGCTGGCGGCGATCCTCACCCCCACGGTCCTCACGCCCCGGTCACTCCGTCACGGGACGTTCATGCCCTCGGTCCACCTGGCCTTCGGCCTCGCCTTCGTGGCGGCCTTCCTGGACCGCGCCACCCCTCTGTCGCCCGATGCCACGGTCTGGGTGTTGGACGGCGTGCTGGCGGTGGCGACCCTGGTGCTCCTCGGGGTGCTTCGCTCCGATCCCTCGGGAACGCGGCACCCGTGGGCCCTCAATGGCTTCGTGACCACGCTGTACGCTGCCTTCGTCCTGATCGTATTGACCGCCCAGGGGCCGTTGGGTCTGGAAGAGCGCGTGATCTATCCCCTGGACGTGTGGCTCGCGCTGGTTGTGGCGCTGACCCTCTGGGGCATCCACCGGGCGCCTCCGGGCCTGCGGCGGGAGTGGTTCGGCAGACAGCTTGCCTACGCTTTCCTCCTGTGGATCCCCATGGGCCTCTTCACGGTGGCGGAGGCGATGCGCGCACCCCCCGAGCTCGCCCTGGTGGTGGTGGGTGGCGTGGGCGTGGCGGGCTTCCCCTATGCCTTGCGCTACCGGGCCCGGCGCGTGCTGATCACGAGCAGCCTCACCTTCATCGCGGGGGTCTGGTTCTGGGCGCAGGACCGGGGCGGCGCCCTGGGGTCCGTTCTGGTCCTCGCGGTCATGGCGGCCGTGCTGTTCCGCTATTCGGGCCGCCTGCACGGCCTGGGCCCGACCGAGAAGCGCGAGCCTACGGAGGCACCGTGAGCCCCAGACCGGGGTAGGCGGCGAGGCGGCGAGGAAACTAGCTTTGGGCTCTTTCGGCACCGGGTGGCGGCCTGCCGCCCCATCGTGAACCGACCTGCAGGAGCGGCAGAAGCACATGCTTCCCATCGATCTCACCGGCAAGCGCGCGCTCGTGGCGGGCGTGGGAGAGGACAGCGGCTACGGATGGGCCATCGTGAGGGCGCTGGCCCGCGCCGGGGCGTCCATCTGCGTCGGAACCTGGCCCCCCATGCTCAAGATCTTCACCAGGAGCCTGGAACGGGGTCGCGTGGACCTCGCGCTGCCCGACGGCGGGGAGATCGAGATCGAGCGCATCTACCCCCTGGATGCCGCCTACGACACCCCCGAGGACGTGCCCGAAGAGGTCAGCGGGGATCGCCGGTACGCCGATCTCACGGGCTACACGCTGCAGGGTGTGGCGGACCAGATGCGTGCCGACTTCGGCGAGGGATGCCTGGACGTCCTGGTCCATTCCCTGGCCAATGGCCCCGAGGTGCAGAAGGAGCTGGTGGACACGAGCCGAGCCGGGTACCTCGCAGCGCTGGGCACCAGCGCCTATTCACTGGTGGGAATGGTCCAGCGCTTCGGGCCGCTCATGAACGAGGGAGGGGCCGTGATCTCCCTGAGCTACCTGGCCGCGGAGCGGGCGGTGCCCGGATACGGTGGGGGCATGAGCTCGGCCAAAGCCGCATTGGAGAGCGATACGCGGACGCTGGCCTACGAGGCCGGGCGGCGCTGGGGGATCCGGGTGAACACCATCAGTGCCGGTCCCCTGGCCAGCCGGGCAGCGAAGGCCATTGGCACCATCGATCGGATGGTCGAGTACTACGACGCCAACTCGGCCATGGGCGGCGTGCAGACCGCCGACGACGTGGGCAACACGGCGGCGT
>JASFRY010000380.1:0-5074 GCA_050114675.1 Gemmatimonadota bacterium
CGGACGCCCCTACACGGTGATCGGGGTGCTGCCCCCCAGCTTCCGACTCCCCACCGGCAACAACGCCCGCTTCTTCATGCCCATCGTCTTCGACGCCGACGCCCGGAACATGCAGAGCTGGCACTCGAACAACTACCAGATGCTGGCCCGGCTGGCACCGGGCGCCACCATCGAGCAGGCCACTGCACAGAACGCGGCCCTGAACGACCGCCTCATCGACGAGTGGCCGGTGCCCAATGCGCGTAAACTCCTCAAGGACGCCGGCTACCACACCGTGGTTGTGAACATGCAGGCGGACCTGGTGCGTGACGCCGCGCCCGTCCTGTACATGCTGTGGGCCGGCGTGGGCCTCGTCCTTCTCATCGGGTGCGTGAACATCGCCAACCTCATGCTGGCTCGGGCCCAGACCCGCATCGGCGAGGTGGCCACCCGACTGGCCCTGGGGGCGCCCCGCAGGCGCGTCGCCCGGCAGGTCCTCACGGAGGCGGTGGTGATGGGGGTGGTGGGGGGTGTCGTGGGCGTGGGCCTGGGCTGGCTGGGCCTCAAGGGGCTTCTGGCCATTGGGGCTGCGGACCTGCCCCGGGGTGCGGAGATCGGCATCGACGGTACGGTTCTCGGGTTCACGCTCCTCCTGGCCGTAGGCGCCGGGATCGTCTTCGGTGCCATCCCCATGGTGCAGATCATGCGCGGCGACCTGTCGCCGGTGTTCCGCACCGAGGGTCGCTCGGGCACCGCGAGTCGGGGCGCCGTGGTGGCCCGTAACGTCATGGTGACCAGCCAGGTGGCCCTGGCCTTCGTCCTCCTCATCGGCGCGGGGCTCATGTTCGTGAGCTTCCGGGCGGCGGTGAGCGTGGATCCCGGCTTCAACCCCAACGGCGTGCTCACCGCCTTCGTGTCGTTGCCCTCCGCCAAGTACCCCGACGCAGCCGCCCGCCGGCGCTTCACCGACGAGTTCGTCCAACAGGTGCAGGCGATCCCCAGCGTGCAGGCGGCGGGCGTCACCTCGCAACTCCCGTTCACGGGGAACAACTCCAGCAGCGTCATCTTCCCCGAGGGCTACGTGCCCTCGCCGGGCGAATCCGTGCTCTCCCCGCTCTACAGCATGGTGGGCCCGGAGTACTTCAGCGCCATGGGCATCAAGCTGCTGGAGGGGCGCTACTTCAACGACTCCGACGGTCCCGACGCGCCCCGGGTCATGATCATCGACAAATGGCTCGCCGACCGGTACTGGCCGGACAAGAGCCCCCTGGGCGCACGCATGGTGTACGGCCAGGCTCCCGGGGCCGACAGCAT
Organism: Gemmatimonadota bacterium; assembly: GCA_050114675.1. GTDB lineage: Bacteria > Gemmatimonadota > Gemmatimonadetes > Longimicrobiales > Gaopeijiaceae > SZUA-318. The sequence continues at coordinate 1,294 of JASFRY010000380.1, forward strand.
CCCCGAGGAGAACCTGGCCACCATCGTCGGGGTCGTGGCGAACACCAAGGTCAACGACCTCACGGCGCCGGCAGGCGAGCAAGTCGGTTCCTACTTCTTCCCCGTGCGTCAGCGGGTCCCGGGCTTCATGACCCTGGTGGTGCGCTCCGCCACGGATCCCGCCGGGGTCACCCCCGCCGTGCGCCAGGTGCTGAGCCGCATCGACCCGGAGCTCCCCCTGTACGGCGTGGAGACCATGCGCGCCCGCATCGACGAGTCCCTCCGGAGCCGGAAGGTGCCCCTGGTGCTCCTCGGGGTCTTCGCCGGCGTGGCCCTCTTCCTGGCGATTGTGGGGATCTACGGTGCGCTGGCGTACTCGGTGACCCAGCGTACCCGGGAGATCGGCATCCGCATGGCCATGGGAAGCGCGCCGGAGGACGTCTTCCGGAGCGTGGTCTTCCAGGGGCTTCGGGTCACCGGCCTGGGGCTGGTGGTCGGAGCCGTGGCCTCCCTGCTCCTGACGCGCCTGGTGCAGTCCCTCCTGTTCGATGTCCAGGCCACGGATCCCACGGTCATGGTCGTGGTGGCGACGGTGCTCGGGCTGGTGGGCCTCGTGGCGTGCCTTGTCCCCGCACGGCGTGCCACCGCAGTGGATCCGGTGTCGGCGCTGGGGAGCGTGTAGGGCAGGCGGAGGCCCTCCACTCGGCCCTACCGGGCACGATCCCGGTAGGGCCTTCGTGTTTCTGCCGAGTGGAAGCGGAGAGAGTCTCAACTGCGACCCGCCAACCCCACGCCTACGCGCCCCGTGGCGATCCTCCAGCGGCTGGTCAGTGCGACCCTGCCGTCCTCGAAGAGCGAGTAGAGGATGGGCACATACACCATCGTGAGGAAGGTCGAGACGATCAAACCGCCGATCGCCACGACGGCCAAGGGACTGAGTCGCTCCAGCCCGATGGCCCATTCGGCCGCGATGGGAATCATGCCCACCGAGGTACCGACCGCGGTCATGAGGATCGGCCGCGTGCGGATGCGCACCGATTCCACCAGCGCGTCCTCGACCCCGGCCCCACCCGCTCGGGCCGTCGCGATGAAGTCGATGAGCAGAATGGAGTTCTTCACAACGATGCCGGCTAGAAGGATCATTCCCATCATCGACGGCATGCACCCATGCTTGCCGACGAGCAACATGCTCCAGGCGGCGCCGATGAGCGCCAGGGGGATGGCCGACATGATGGTCAACGGGTGGAGCCACGACCGGAAGGCCGGAACCAGCGAGAAGTAGAGCAGCACGAGCCCGAGGATCAGAGCCTGTCCCAGACGCCCGAAGGATTCCTGGATCTGCTTGATCTCCCCTTCATGGCTGATCGTGTAGCCGGGAGGCAGCTGGATCCCCCTCAGGGCGGCCACCACGTCTTCCTGCATGTGGGAGATCGGTCGCCGGGATCGGTAGAGCTTGATGTCCAGCGTGCGCTGGAGGCCCTGCCGCGTGATGGCGGAAGGAGCGGATTGGCGTTCGAGGCTGCCGAGCTGAGACAGGGGAATCGGACCGCTGGGGGTCTGGATGGGATACGTCTCGAGTTGCCCCGAGTGCCCCCGCTCGTCCGCTCCCAGCTGCATCCAGATGCTCAGGCCGTCCTGATTGGGGATGCGGAACACCGAGCCCGGCATCCCGCGGACCGCCCCCTGCAGCTGCATGGCCACCGTCGTGGGAGAGATCCTGTACAGCGCCAGCTTCTCCGGATCGGCCCGAAACCCGATCTCCTGGCTGTCCATCGTCCAGGACCGTGAGATGGACGTCGCCCCGCGGACGCCCTTGCGCAGCCTCCGCTCCACCTCGTTCCCGATCCGATCCAGGGTCGCCAGGTCCGGCCCGGAGATCATGACGTCCACCGGGCTGCGGATGCTGGACAGGGGTGTGGCGCCGAAGTCGAACACGTCGACGCTCTCGAGTCCCGGAATCCGGCGGAATCGAGCTCTGAGGCTGTCCTCCACGTCCCAGATCGTCTCGTCTCGATGGAACCGGTCCACCAGGTGGACCGTCAGGAGACCCTGCTGCGGCAGACGCCCCGCTCCGAAGGAGATGACCGCGGGCTCCGACCCGATGACCGACGACACGGAGGTCACGTCCGACCTACTGCGGATGATCCGCTCCATTCGGCTCAACGAAGCCTCCGTCGCCGCCAAGGAGCTGTTGGCGTCGCTTTCGAACGAGACCTTGATGATGCCGGTGTCCATGGGGGGCATGAGGTCGCGGCCGACCAGACCCATCTGTCGCGCGGAGACCGCCAGGAGCACGAGGCCCACGCCGAGGAAGAGTGCCCGGTGCCGGAGCGCCGTGGCGGTGAGTCGCACGTAGAAGTCGCGGATGGGCCCCACCACGAAACGGTCGAAGCGGAAGACCACACCCTCGAAGCGGCTGCGCCCTTGATTCGCCTTCCTGCGCAGCAGATAGGGCGCCAGCAGCGGAATGACCGTGACCGAGACCACGTACGACGCGATCAGCGCCACGGTCAACGAGACCGAGAGGGGCCGAAGAACCGTCTGGACGAAGCCTCCGATGAAGATGATCGGGACCAGCACCATGATGGTGGCGTACGTGCCCGAGAAGATCGCCAGCATGACCTCTTCGGTCCCCCCGACCACGGCGTCGTGCAGGTCGGCACCTTTCTCGTGGTAGTGCCGCTCGATGTTCTCGATGACGACGATGGCATCGTCGAGCAGCATGCCCACCGCGATGATGACCGCGGTGAGCGTGACCATGTCGAACTCGTACCCGATCAGCCACATCACCGCGAACGTGAGCAGATAGGTGAAGGGAATGGCGATGGCGGCCAGGGCCATTCCGCGCAGATCCGCCAGGAACAGGAAGATCACCAGGACTGTCATGATGACGGCGTCGCGCAGGGCGCCCAGCATGTTGCCCACTGACAGGTTGATGAGCGTCCCCTGCGTGTCGGGAATGGTGAAGGCGATGTCCGGGTAGGTCCGCTCCAGATCGGGGAGAACACGGGACACGTCGGCGATGGTGCTCAGGGCGACCCCCGTCGTGGCCCTTTGGATGTTGACCGCGATGGCCGGTTCGCCGTTCCCGTGGTACGCGCTCTGGGGCTCGAATACGGACCGCTGCACGGTGGCCACGTCGCCAAGATGCACGTCGCCGCCCTCGCGGTGCGCGACGGGAATGCGCGCCACGTCGGCAACGCGCTGGAATTGTCCCATGCGCTTGAGCAGGAACTGGCTCTCGTGGGTGATCAGCAGTCCCACGGGCTGGTTGGCGTTGAACGCCACCAGGGCCTGCCGGACCTCCAGCGGGGTGAGGGCATACCGCTCCAGCAGGTCCCGATCCAATTCCACGCGGATCACCGGCTGGTGGGCGCCGAAGACCTCGACGTTCGCCACCTCGGGAAGCTGGAGCAGACGCTCCTTGATGGGGTTGTCGGCCAGCTGGCGCACCATGGACAGGTCCAGTGCGGACCCGCCCTTGGGACGGAGCGCCAGAGTCAGCACGGCCGGTGTGGCGGAGGACACCTTGAAGATCATCGGTGGCCGGAGACCCTCGGGGAGAGACGCCTTGATCTTCTCGAGACCGTTGGCCACGTCCGTCGCGGCGCTACTGAGGCCCTTTCCGTACTTGAATTCGACGGTCACGGCGGAGACTTCGTCCTTGCTGACCGACGTCACCACCCGGACCTGCTCGATGGTGTTGAGCTCCTTCTCGATCGCCCGCGTCACCTCGGACTCGACATCCTGCGCCGACGCACCGGGGTACACGCTCACCACGGCGATCTTGGGTCGCTCGGAG
>JASFRY010000381.1:0-5071 GCA_050114675.1 Gemmatimonadota bacterium
AAGAGGCGGATCATCCCCCGTTCCCCCCCGAGTACCGGTCCCGGTACCACTTGGGCCAGCCCCGCGTGCGGATCCACTCTCCCAGGGTCTGGATGGTGTCCTCCGGGATGCCGTGCTTCTTCCGCAGGTAGTAGTCGGCCGCCTTCACGGCGATGGGCGCCGCCACCGAAGAGCCGTGCTCCCCGTACTCCACCAGGGCCACCACCACGATCTCCGGGTCACCGCCGAAGGGACCCACGAGCGCGGCGAACCAGGCGTGGTCGCCGGCCAGGCCCTGGACGCTCAGCGCGTTCTGTCCCGTGCCCGTCTTTCCCAGGACCTCGAAGTGCTCCAAGGTGCCGGCATAATGGGCCGTCCCGCCGGGCTGGGTCACCTCGCGCAGTCCCTCCCGGAGGGCCGCCAGACTCTCCTGGGAGAGGTTGAGGTGCCAGCCCGGACCCAGGTCCACGCCCTGAGCGATGGCCGGGGGCGGGGCCGAGCCGTCTCGCGCCAACGCGAGATAGAACTGGGCCATCTTGAGGGGGGTCTGGGAATTGGGGCCCTGCCCGATGGCCAGGTTCAGCACCTCGCCTTCCCGGGGGTCGTAGTTCCAGACTCGGCGCCAGTATTCGCGGGTCGCGGGGAACATCCCCTGGCTCTCCTGGGGAAGGTCGATGCCGCACCGGCGGCTGAAGCCGATGTCCGTGGCTCGCTGGAGCAGTCGATCCAGGCCGATGCGGAGGCCGAGCTGGTAGAAATACACGTCGCACGAGTTGGCGATGGCCCCGATCAGATCCACGGCGCCGTGTCCTTCCCGGTCCCAGCAATGCCATGTGCGCCCGCCGTAGTAGAACGACCCGTCGCACGCCTCGGGCATGGTATCGTCGGGGCCCACGACGCCCAGGTCCAGGGCGATGGCGGCCGCCGCCACCTTCCACGTCGACGCCGGAGGGTAGAGCCCGAGGACGGCCCGGTCGTACATGGGCGTCTGCTCGTCGGTGTTCAGGCGCTCCCACAGGTCGGGATCCAGGTGGCCCACGAAGTCGTTGGGGTCGAAGGTGGGCGCCGAGTAGAGCGCCAGCACGCCCCCGTCCGCGGGATCCAGGGCCACGACCGCGCCGGCCATGGTGTCGGGGAAGATGTGGTGGATGTACTCCTGGAGGTCCATGTCCAGGTTCAGGTGCAGGTCCTGTCCCGGCTCCGCGGGCGCGGCGGTCACACCCGCGAAATCCCCCACGATGCGCCCACGGGCATCCACCTCCACGTACCGGAGGCCCTGCTGACCCTGGAGCCGGGGCTCGTACTCGCGCTCGATGCCGGTCTTGCCCACCACCATCCCCTGCTCGTAGCGGTCCGGGGGAAAGGCATCCGAGTCCAGCTCGTCGGCGGTGATCTCCCCCACGTACCCCAGGACATGGGCGGCGGCGGGGCCCGCCAGGTAGCGTCGCCGGGGCCGCATCTCGATGTAGACGTCGGGGAACTCGGTGCGGCGTTCCTCCAGGGCGCTCACCACGTCGAAGTCGGCGGCGGCGTCCACCACTACCTCGCGACCATAGCGCCGGAGCTCGGCCAACAGACGGTCGATGCGTGCCTCGGGGAGATCCATGTAGCGGCTCATCCGTTCCAGGGTGGAGCGGATGGAGTCGGGCGGGCCCGGAAGGAGGGTGATGGCGTATCCGGGCACGTTGTCCGCCATGATCTCGCCGTTCCGATCGTAGATGGTGCCCCGGGGGGCGGGCACGGGGAGCGGGCGGAGCCGGTTCGACTCGGCCTTGAGCGTCCACGTGCTGGAGCCCAGCACCTGCATGCGGAGGAAGGCGGCCAGCAGCGTGCCCATGAACAGGGCGATGACGATGAAGGCGCCGTGAGCTCGCCTCCTGCGGGCGTGGGGGTGGAAGACCTTCACCGGGGAGCCTCCCGCCACAGCCCCAAGAAGACCATCACCAGGATGCCCACCGCGGCGGCGTAGATGCCGCCGAGGAACCCCTGCACCACGACCTGGTCCATGAAGGGCTGACGGATGACCTCGCCCATGACGATCCAGTGGATGAAGTCGCGCAGGAGCTTGCCGGCTACGAAATACGATACCAGGAAGAGGAGCGAATCACCTACGAAGAGGTCCCGGGTGGCCGCGCCCAGCCCACCGATCACCGTCATGGCGACGCCGTTCGCACCAAAGGAGAGCACGCTGAGCGCGTCCTCGAGCAGCCCGAAGAAGAGGCCCACCCCGGCCGCTGTGCCCACGCCCACCTCCCGCGCCAGGACGAGAAGCGCCACGGTGAGGAGATCCGGTGCTGCCCGGCCCACACCCAGCCCAAGGTGAAGGAAGAAGTGGAGCACGAAGAGCACGGCAACGACGATCCAGACCCGCACCCCAGGCTTCATCGGCCACCTTCCCGGACCGTGTCCGCCTCGCGGAGCTCCCGGATCCTGGCGCGCAGGAGGCGCACCGAGTCGGTGAGCGCCTCGAGGCTGTCCTCGTGCTGGCGCTCCCGGAAGACGGCCTCGTCCTGCGTGGTGATGGAGTCGGTGGGCCAGGCGCCCGACACGTCACCCCCCGGGTCGCCCACCGCCACCAGGACATGCGTCACCGACGCCGGCTGCACCATGGGTCGCAGCCAATAGCTCTTGCGCCAGCGTCCCTCCGCCTCGGCCACCCCGTCGATGAGCCCGATGGGGATGCCCCGGGGGAACACGCCGCCCAGGCCCGACGTGAGCACCGGCATGCCGGTGGGCACCGACTCGTAGTAGGCCGTGCCGTTCAGGACCAGACGGTCCAGCTCCCGGAACGCGCCCCGGTGGTTCTCCACCACCCCGTACGCCGTGCCGTCGGCGAGCATGGCGCTGGCACGAAAGTCGGGGTGGGTCCAGTCCATCCCAACCGACGTGGTGGAGCGAACCTCCCGGATCACCCCCACCAGACCGTGACGATCGACGACGGGCGCCCCCTTGGCGACCCCGTCGTCCGAGCCCCGGTCGACGAGGAACATGCTCTCGGACCCCGGCGTTCCAGGGCGGAGCACCGACGCGGAGACGAACGCGGGGCCCACCCGGGCTTTGAGCTCCAACAGGGTCCGGAGGGTCCGATTCTCGTCTTCGGTGGCCCGGAACGTCGCCATGGCCGCCGCCATGGAATCCAGCTCCGCCTGGAGCTCGTCCACCCGATGCCCACGGAGGTGGGACGCGGCCAGCCGCTCCTGGGTCATGACGAAGGGGCGCAGGATGGTGCCGCGCAGCGCCCAGGCAACCTCCTCCTGGGCGGCATCGGGGAGGTAGAGGGATGCCAGGGACACGAGGAGGAACGCCACAGCCAGCGTGATCTGGCGGCGGCCGCCTCGGGCTTCGGGTTCGGGGGCGTAGGGAGGCACGGCCCGACCGCGAGACTACTGGACCAGGACGCTGCGGTACTTGTGCAGGTCGTCCAGAATCCGGCCCGCGCCCCGCACCACACACGTGAGGGGCTCCTCATCCACGTGGATGGGGAGGTTGGTCTCGTGCTGAAGTAGGCGATCGAGCCCCCTGATGAGCGCGCCTCCGCCCGTCATGACGATCCCTCGATCCACGATGTCCGACGAGAGCTCGGGAGGCGTGATCTCCAGCGCCCGGCGCACCGCCTCGACGATGGCCTGAATGGGCTCCTGGATGCACTCCCGGATCTCCTGGGAGTGGACCGTGACCGTCTTGGGAATCCCGCTGACCAGATCCCGCCCCTTCACCTCCATCTCACGCTCTTCGCCGAAGTCGAAGGCCGAGCCGATCTGGATCTTGATGGCCTCGGCGGTGGGCTCGCCGATGAGGAGGTTGTAGTTCTTGCGCAGGAAGGTCACGATGGCCGTGTCCAGCTCGTCACCCCCGACCCGGATGGAGGTGTTGGACACGATGCCCGAGAGGGCGATGACGGCGATCTCGGTGGTGCCGCCCCCGATGTCGATGACCATGTTGCCCGTAGGGGTCTCCACGGGCAGCCCGACACCGATGGCGGCGGCCATGGGCTCGTCAACCATGTAGACCGCTTTCGCGCCGGCCGCCATGGCCGACGACCGGACCGCCCGGCGCTCCAGCTCGGTGATCCCCGACGGTACGCCCACCACCACCCGGGGTTTGATGCGGAAGATCCGCTTGGCCGTCACCTGCTTGAGGAAGTGGCGGAGCATCATCTCCGTCACGTCCACGTCGGCGATGACGCCGTCCTTGAGGGGGCGGATGGCCTCGATCCCCTCCGGCGTTCGGCCCAGCATGCGCTTGGCCTCGAGCCCGATCCCCATGATGCGGCGGGAACCCTTTTCCACCGCCACCACCGAGGGCTCGTTCAGGACGATCCCCTCGCCCTTGACGTACACGAGGGTGTTCGCCGTTCCGAGATCGACGGCGATGTCGTTGACCGGGACAAGGCGCCCCGAGCTGAACCAGCTGCTCAGACCAGACAATCCAGACAATGTTCGAGATTCACCGGGGAACGAGGGGCCCGACCAGGGGCCGAGAACATACGTTTACCCGCACCATAAAGCCAGAATCATCTTGCAAGAACGGGGCCGCGACCGCAGAAGGATATCACCCGCGACCCGTGCTGCCAAAACCGCCTTCGCCCCTCCGGGTCTCGGAAAGCTCTTCCGCCTCCAGGACCTCCGGGATCTCGAAGCGGGCGAAAACGAGCTGGGCGATGCGCTCGCCCCGGCCCAGGAGCACCGGTTCGCGCCCCAGGTTCTGCATGATGACGCGCAGCTCACCCCGGTAGTCCGGGTCGATGGTCCCCGGGCTGTTCGGCAGCGTGACGCCGTGCCGGAGCGCCAGTCCCGAGCGGGGTCTGACCTGGCACTCGACGCCCTCGGGGAGCTCCATGACGAGGCCGGTGGGAACCAGGCGGATCTCACCGGGCTGGAGGGTGACTTCCTCGCAAGACCGGACGTCGTACCCTGCGGCATGGGGCGTCGCCTGCTCCGGCAGGGGAAGATCCGGGTTCGACGCCAGGCGGCGAAAGCGGACCCGGGGGCGGGGCGACGTCGCCCCGCCCCCGGTTGAAGCGTCCCGGGAGGAGCCTCCCCGCATCACTTGAGGAAGGCGTCCACGTCCTTGCACTCCATGCCGAACGCCT
>JASFRY010000382.1:0-5043 GCA_050114675.1 Gemmatimonadota bacterium
CCCATGAGGTCCCCCTGGACGAGGCGGGGGAGGCGCGCTTCCGGGCCCTGGTGGAGCGCTCCGTCTTCGTCTCGCTCCACGAGCATCTCGGCGTCTTCCCGGCGCGGATGGAGGAGACGCCCGAGTACGTGCGCCACGGCCGCATGGCCACGGCCTTCCAGGGCCTGGCGGCGTCCCACTGGGACTGCGTGTTCGACAACCTCATGGATGGGATCTGCACAATACACTCCCGCTCCGGATGGCAGTGGGACGACGTGCTCCACGACCTTGGCATGCGGCTCTGCGATCTGGCCCATCAGGACTTCGTCATCCACTGCACCCGTGTGGCGGACATCGTCCGGGCCCACGAGGACGGCAAGGTGGCGCTGGTGGCGTCCATGGAGGGTGCGGCCATGATCGAGCACGAGGTGGACCGCATCGACCTGCTCTACGGCTTCGGTGTGCGCGCGCTGGGCATCACCTATTCCGAGTCCAATGCCCTGGGCAACGGGCTCAAGGAGCGGCGTGACGGGGGGCTCACGGCCTTCGGCCGCAAGGCCGTGGAGCGGATGAACAAGGTGGGGATGCTCATCGACTGCTCCCACTGCGGGGACCAGACGACGCTGGACACCATCGAGCACAGCGAGAAGCCCATCCTCCTGTCCCACATCGGGGCCCGCGCGCTGTGGGAGTCCAATCGTCTGGCGCCCGACGAGGTCCTCGAGGCGTGCGCCGCGAAGGGGGGCGTCATCGGCATCGAGGCGGCGCCCCACACCACCCTCACGCGCAACCACCGGACCCACGACCTCGAGGCGTTCATGGAGCACTTCGAGTACATGGTGAAGCTGGTGGGCATCGACCACGTGGGCTTCGGGCCCGACAGCCTGTACGGCGACCACGTGGGCCTTCACCGGACCTACGCGGCGAACCTCTCCCTCAAGGAGGCCCACGCCGCCCACCGCCCGGACCAGGAGTACACCCCGGTGGAGTACGTGAAGGGGCTGGAGAACCCCACCGAGGGCTCGAAGAACATCGCGCGCTGGCTCGTCGCCCACGGCTACTCCGACGAGGATATCGAGAAGGTGATGGGGGGCAACGCCCTCCGCCTGCTCGGCGAGGTCTGGTCCTGAGTCGGACCGTGGCCTTTCCGGTCCCGCGGGCCGTCCTCCTCCTGGCGGGCGTGACGCTCATGGCTCCTTCGTCGCTCCGGGGCCAGACGGTGCGTTCTGCACGCGTCGTCGCCGATCTCACCCGGGGAGACGGCTCCGCGGTCGTGGACCTGGAGTACGTGCTGCACGGGGTGCCGCCGTCGGGTGGGGTGCACGTCTCCCTCCTGGACTTCGGGCAGGCCGCAGCTCGGGACGTGCGGGTGGAGCCCGGCGCGATGTCGGTGGAGGTGCCCCTGGTCCACGGCGTGGCCCGGGGCGGGGAGCTGCCGGTGGATCGCATCGCCGAGGATGGCGTCGTCAGGGTGCGGTACCGCATCCCTGACGCCGTTCGGGAGGAGGAGGGCGAGCTCCGGGGCCACATCCCTGTGCTGACCGTGGACGGACCGCCGGAAGAGACGAGCCCCGACCTCTTCCAGGCGGAGCTGCGGGTCCCGGCTGGCTGGACGGTGAGCGAGGGATTTCCCACAGCGCTGTCGGCGGGAGGGGAGGGCGGCGTGTACAGGGTGGCCCTTCCCGTGGTCCCGTCGGTGGTGAGCTTCCGCGCCCGCGCCGACGGGGCGTGGCGTCCCGGCCTTCCTCTCCTCCTGGACCTGACGGGGGTCGGGGTCCTGCTGGCCTTCGCTGTGGCGGGGTGGCGGCACCTGCGGGAGCCATGGACGTGAGGAGACCCGCGTGTTGAAGGGGCCGGGCTTCGTCTTCTGGGGGCTCTTCGTGGCGTGCGCCGCCGTGGTGGTGGGGTACGTCGTGTGGATGCGCTGGACGGAGCGCCGATGAGCTTGCAGGTGTGGGTGTTCCTGGCGTACTTCGCCGCCGTCTTCGCCATCGGGTGGATCAGCATGCGCCGCACGAAGGACGAGGCGGACTACTGGATCGCCGGGGGCCGCCTGGGATGGTTCACCGGGGGTGCGACGCTGGCCGCCACGCACACCAGCGCCGGCACGTTCGTGGGCACCATCGGGGTCATGTACACCGCCGGCTGGTCCTTCGGGTGGGTGCTCCTCTCCATCCCCCTGGCGTACTGGTTCGTTGCCGCCGTGCTGGCGCCCCGGTTCACCCGGGTCAAGCAGCTCACCCTGCCGGCGTTCATCGAGGCACGCTACTACAGCAAGAAGGTGCGCGGCGTGGCCGCGGTCATCGTGCTCATCGCCACGGTGGTCTACATCCAGGCGCAGATCGTGGCCGGCGGACTGGTTGCCAACATCGTCTTCGGGATCCCGACCCGGTGGGGCATGGTGGCCTTCACCGTGATCCTGCTGGCCTACACCGTCATCGGTGGCATGGTGGCCGTGGTCTACACCGACGCCTTCCAGCTGGTGGTCATGTGCCTGGGCACGGTTCTGGCCCTCCCGTTGGCCGTGCGCCAGGCCGACGGTTTCGGGGCGCTGCTCACCCTGGTGGAGTCGGCCCACCCCGCCGTCTTCCAGTGGGGGACGCTCCCGACATCCCTCCTCTTCACCATGGGGCTGGCCTTCTTCCTCGGGTCCATCGCCACCCCGGAGAAGCTCATCCGGCTCTATGCCATGAAGGACATGCCCACCATCCGGCGGGGCGTCCTCTTCGCCGTCATCGTGGTCACCGCCCTGAACCTCATGGTCTTCGTGTTGGCGCTGGCCGCCATCGTCCTCTTCCCGGACCTCCCCACCGGCGACCTGGCCATGCCCATGGTGGCCACGGCGGTGCTGCCTCCGGCCCTGGGCGCCATGATGCTGGCGGCCATCACCGCGGCCATGATGTCCACTGTGGACTCGCTTCTCATCGTGGCGGGCTCGTCGCTCTCGGTGGACCTGTACCAGAACCTGATCCACCCCGACGTGTCCCCCCGGGCGCGCATGTGGGTGGACCGCGCGGGGATCCTGGTCGTGGGGACGGTACCGGTCCTCCTCCTTCTCAGCGGGGTGGGGCAGGGAGAGCTGGTGCAGTTCATCGTCCTCCTCTTCACGGCGCTCATGGCCGCCGCATTCGCCATGCCGGTGGTGGGCGGCGTGCTCTGGCGCCGGGCCACCCGCGAGGGCGCTGCCTCGGCCATGGTGGGGGGCGTGGCTACCACGTTCCTGTGGAAGGGGTTCGGTCCGGCGGCCGTGGATCCCGTTCTCGCCGGCTTCCTGGTGTCGGCGCTGCTCTGGTGGGGTGTGAGCCTCGTCACGCCACCTCCGCCTCCTTCGGCGGTGGCTCCCTACTTCGACGCCGGGGCCCCCTGAACGCCGGTTGCTTGATCTGGTGGCCCAAGCTGGTATTGTCTCTCGGCTAAACCCCCCGTTGAACATGCGAAGGACCCGTGGCTCCCAAGCGCTACCGCTGCGTCCGGTGCCGATCCAGGATCGACCCGGACCTCCACACATGTCCCTACTGCGAGGCGGAAGACCCGCTTCGGTACCGGCGCGTGCGCCGGGTCGTGGCGGCCGGCCTGGCCCTCGCAGCCGTCCTGTCGCTCTCCGCCTGGGTGTTGCTCGCCTGAGACGACGACGCCGACGCATGCCCCAAAGGAGTCCCCTCGTGCATCTTCGCCTTCCGACCCGCTCCGCTGCCGCCCTCTCGCTCCTGGTTGGCGCCGCGGCTCCCTTGTCCGCCCAGGACATGGCCACCTCCTACCGCGACGTGGCCGACCGCATCATCGACGCGGCCACCGCCGACCACCGGGCCTACGAGAGGCTGGGCGAGCTGGTGGACCGGTTCGGAAGCCGCCTGTCGGGCTCCACCGCCCTGGAGAGCGCCATCGACTGGGTCTACCAGGAGATGAAGGCCGACGGCCTCGAGAACGTGCGCACCGAACCGGTGATGGTGCCCCACTGGGTGCGGGGCAACGAGTCGGCCGAGCTCGTCCTTCCCCGGCCGCGCCGCCTCCCCATGCTGGGGCTGGGCGGAAGCGTCGCCACCCCGCAGGGCGGGATCCGCGCCGAGGTGCTGGTGGTGAGCAGCTGGGAGGACCTGGCGGCCCACGCCGATGAGGCACACGGCCGCATCGTCCTCTACGACGTGCCGTTCACGACGTACGGCGAGACGGTGCAGTACCGCTCCAACGGTGCCATCGAAGCGGCCAAGGTGGGCGCGGCGGCGGCGCTCCTTCGCACGGTGGGGTCGGCCTCCATCCAGTCGCCCCATACCGGGGCCATGCGCTACCAGGACGGTGTGCCCAGGATCCCCTTCGCCGCCATCACGGTGGAAGACGCCCAGATGCTCCACCGCATGCAGGACCGCGGTCAGCGCATCGAGGTGCTCCTGAAGATGGAGGCGCAGACTCTCCCCGACGCTCCCTCCCGCAACGTCATGGCCGAGATCACCGGGAGCGAGCACCCCGAAGAGGTCGTGGTCCTCGGGGGGCACATCGACTCGTGGGACGTGGGGCAGGGCGCCATGGACGACGGTGGCGGCGTCGTGGCGGCCTGGCAGGCGGTGAAGATCCTCCAGGAGCTGGGCCTCCGTCCTCGCCGCACCATCCGCGTGGTGGGGTGGGTGAACGAGGAGAACGGCGGTCGCGGCGGGCGGGCGTACGCCGAGGATCACGCCGACGAGACCCACGTCTTCGCCATGGAATCGGACGAAGGGGTGTTCAAGCCCGAGGGCCTCGGGTTCACGGGTTCCGACGAGGCCTACGCCATCGTGTCGCAGGTGGGGTCCCTCCTGGAGCGGATCGGGTCGGGCAACATCACCAAGGGTGGCGGCGGCGCCGACATCGGCCCCCTCATGCGCACGGGCGTGCCCGGCGCCGGCCTCAACGTGGACGGCACGCGCTATTTCTGGTACCACCACTCCGACGGAGACACGCTGGACAAGCTGGATCCCGACGACGTGGCGCTGTGCGTGGCGACGCTGGCGGTCATGGCGTACGTGGTGGCGGACCTTCCGGAAGCGCTGCCCCGGTAGACACTCGTGGTTGGGGGGAGCCGGCGCGCGCCCC
>JASFRY010000383.1:0-5040 GCA_050114675.1 Gemmatimonadota bacterium
AACGGCACGCAGAGCCTGGTCGCGTTCCTGGCGTTCTCCCGAGGTCTGGAGGCCGAGGAGCGGGGCGATTTCGCCGAGGCCGCGCGCTACTACGGAGAAGCGGCGGATGCCGATCCGGGGTTCGTCGAGGCCCGGGAGAAGCGGCAAACCGCAGCCGCGGTGGACGTGGTCGCGAGCGCCCAGCCCGAGGACGTCACCAGGGTCGGCGAGGAGGTCGCTTCCACCAGTACGCAAGCTGAACCGTCGTCCGCCGTCTCCCCGATCACCGGCGCGCTGGTCAGCTCCGTCGTCGACGTCGCCGGGACGCAAGCGGAGCGTGCCACGGGCGGAGGCGGCCAGCAGAGAATCGACGAGGTCAACCGTCCGGATACGCCACCACTGCCACGCCTCATCGCCATCATCCGCATTGTGGTGACGATCCCCGGGGGAGGTTGACCATGACCCGGTCGTGACGCGCCCTGGGCGCGATCTTCGTGATGGTGCTGGTGCCCGCAGGCGTCCGGTCCCAGGTACGTGTGGAGAGCGCGGTGCTGTATGAGCGCTACGACTTCGCCGAGGGGTTCGCCATCGGCGGCACGCCTGAGATCTCCAGCATTTCCCAGATGTCCGTCCCGTTCACCGTGGCGTTTCCCCTGGGGGATCGGGCGACGTTGACGGCGTCGGGAGGACTCGTGCGGGTCGAGGTCACGCCCGCCGCCGGGAGCGACGCCATCGAGTCCGTGTCCGGCCCCACCGACACGGAGCTCCGTCTGGAGGTGCAGCTGGTGCCCGACCGCCTTCTGCTCGTCGGCACCGGCGCGCTCCCCTCCGGTCAGGGATCGCTGGACGTCCAGCAGACCGCCGTGCTCACCGTGCTGGTTCGGGACGTGCTGGGCTTCTCCACCCGGAGCCTGGGCAGCGGTGGGCACTACGGCGGAGGTCTGGCGGGAGCCGTTGAGGCGGGGGACATGGCGGTCGGCTTCGCGGGCACCTACACGCAGTTCGGGTCGTACGAACCCGTCACCGGCACGGGCCGCCAGCTCGAGCCGGCCGGGGAGCTCCGCCTGCGTGCGGGCCTGGAGGGGCCGGTGGGGGAGGAGGGCTACCTCCGGCTCGCCGGCATCTTCTCCCGCAGAGGCCAGGACCGGATCAACGGAGAGGCCGTGGTGGAGTCCAGCAACCGGTTCGCGGCCTACCTCTCCTACAACGGACGGGTCGGGAAGGGAACGCTGCTCGCCTACGCATACGACCTCTACCGGGCCGGCGCCCGGTTCGAAGGGGCTGCGCTTCTGCCGAAGGCCAACCTGGTCGCGGCGGGGTTGGAGGTGACGCTTCCCGTGGCCCGGAGCACGCGTGTCCTGCCGAGGATCGAAATCCGCAGGTCGAACCAGGCCGTCGGAACCGGTGACACGCTCGAGAAGCTGGGCACGTCCATCAGGTTCGGCGCCGACCTCCGGCAACGGCTTTCGGAGCGCGC
Organism: Gemmatimonadota bacterium; assembly: GCA_050114675.1. Taxonomy (GTDB): domain Bacteria; phylum Gemmatimonadota; class Gemmatimonadetes; order Longimicrobiales; family Gaopeijiaceae; genus SZUA-318. The sequence continues at coordinate 1,457 of JASFRY010000383.1, forward strand.
GGCGCTCGTCATCGAGGCCAGTGGTCTCACGGGAAGTATGGTGAGCGACCTGGAGGCTTCGACGGCGGACGTGGGGCTGTCCGGATTCCGGGCCGGCGTGCGTCTGGAGGTTACGCGCTGAGGGTTGTCCCGGCGGTCGCTACGGGCCGCCGCCCGACTTGGGCAGCTCCGTCGGTGACGGGTCACCGCCCGTCTTCGGCTTCCCCCCGTTGGCTGGAACGCTAAGCTGCTGCGGCGGAGGGGACAGGTTCGATCCTGCCGGCCTGGGCGTGGTCACGCTCAGGGGATTGCTCACGTGGCCCGCGCCGTCCTCGAGTGTGAACGTGTTCGTAATGTCGGTGTCCGTAGCGAAGACCGTGCACAGGACGACGCTGATGGTTCCGCTGAAGCCGTTCCCGCCCACCGTGTAGTAGCCTGCACCGGGCCATACCAGGGTCCCCGACCGGCCGCCGCTGAACGTGTAGCTGTCCCTGATCGTCGCGAGCGCCAGGGTGACGTCTCCGTCGGCGTCCGAGAACGAGAAGGAGCCGCTGAACCGGCTTCCCCCGTTGCTGCAGAACACGGTGTCGTTCACCTGCTGGAGTGTGACGGACAGGTTCGAGATCACCGGCGCCGGGGATTGGACCGTGAGCGTCACGTTCACCTGAGCTGTGGTCACCACGAAGTCCCCCACCACCACGGTCGCGTTGTAGGTGCCGGGGGCAAGGCTGTTCGGATTCACCGACAGGGTCATCGTCCCGGGCGTGAGCGTGTCGATCACGGTCCGGTCGATGCTCTCGGACAACCACGCCGTCCCACTGGGCGAGTAGGAATCGTGGATGACCACGTCGCTCACCGGCCGTTCACCGATGTTCGAGACGGTGATGGTCTGGCTGGAAGGGCTGGCCGAGCCGCCCTGGAGCATGGTGAACGACGCCGTGCTGGGGTTGACGGACAATATGCCCGGAGAGGAGAACCAGGCCCGCACCGTGCGGTCCTGGTCCATGGTGACGACGCAGGTCTGACTCGTCGTGCACGTGAAGCCCGTGCCCGTGCCGAACCACGACTCGAAGACGAAATCCGTCAGCCTCTGCGTGGCCGTCAGCGTCACCTGCGTGCCAATGGGATAGGTCGCGCTGCAGGTGTTCGTATCGCAGTTGATGGCGGGCGTCACGCCCGACGAGGTGACCACGCCCACCCCGTCCACGACCACCGTCAGCGTGGCCTCGGTGGCCGCCACGGTGAGGGGCGTGGACACCCAGTTGTTCCCCTCGTCCGACTCGGCGACCTGGCCCGCCCGGTCGACGAGGATCCCCACGTAGTAGCTCCCCGGCGCGATGCCCACGGGGATGGTCAGCGTCGGCCCGCCCCACGTGTAGCCTGTGCCCGGGGCGAGGCTCGCATTGCTGTTCCCGCTCAGGTACACGTCGTTCGTCGTGATGACGGCGTCGGTGGAGAGGTAGAAGCCGTTGCTGAACGAGCCCGACGGGCTGCCTCCCTTGTTGTAGACCTGCCAGGAAGACAGGGTGATGGACCCGCCCGGGGGTACGGAAGACGGCGTCACGGTGGGCGCACCCGTGGGGATGATCAGGTCGGGCGGGGGTGCCGACACGACCGTGATCTGGACCTGGTCGCTGTCGCTCAGGCCGTCATTGTCCGTAACCGTGAGCGTGATGGTGTGCGTCCCGAGGGCGAGGGACACGGTGGGGGCGACGCCTGTGGCGATCTGCGTGCCTCCCTCCGCCCAACGGTAGCTGACGATGGTGCCGTCCGGGTCCGAGGAGCCGGTACCGTCGAGGGTGACCGCCTCGGCGCCCGAAGCGTCGCTGTCCGTCACCGCCCGGTCCGGGCCCGCGTTGGCCGTCGGAGGTTGGTTCGCCGGGGCCGCCACCGTGATCTGGACCTGGTCGGTGTCGCTCAGCCCGCCGTCGTCGGTGACGGTGAGCGTGATGGTGTGCGTACCCACCAGGAGCGTGACCGTGGGCGTGGCACCGGTGGCGATCTCGAATCCCGCCTCCGTCCAGACGTAGCTGGCGATCGTTCCGTCCGGATCGCTGGAACCGGTGCCGTCGAGCGTGACCGCCTCACTCCCCGAATCGTCGGCGTCGGTCACCGTCCGGTCGGGCCCGGCATTGGCCGTGGGAGGCTGATTCGGTCGCTCGTCGACCGTGATCTGGACCTGGTCGGCGTCGCTCAGCCCGCCGTCGTCGGTGACGGTGAGCGTGATGGTGTGCGTGCCCACGCCGAGGGCGACCGTGGCGGTGACACCCGTGGCGATCTCCGTGCCTCCCTCCGTCCACACATAGCTGGCGATCGTACCGTCCGGATCCGTGGAGCCGGAGCCGTCCAGCGTCACCACCTCGTCTCCCGAACCGTCGTTGTCGGCCACCGTCTGGTCCGGCCCCGCGTTCGCCGTCGGAGGCTGGTTCGCCTCCACCACGAGACCGACCGCGACACTCTGCGGCGATCCGACGGCGCCTTCAGCCGTGAAGGTGAGCGTCCCGCTGTAGCTCCCGCTCTCCAGCCCGGACCCCGAGACCTCGACCAGGACGCCCGTCGTGCCTCCTGCCGACAGGCTGCCTGAGGTCGTGGAGACGGACAGCCACGAGGCGTCGGGGGAGGCTTCCCAGCTCATGGTCCCCACGCCGGCGTTGCCCACCGTCACGCTCTCCGATTCGGTGGCTTCACCCCGAGGGAGCGAGAAGGCCAGGGACGCGGGCTGCACCTCCAGGACGGGCGAGGCCGGCGCCAGCAGGATCGTCGGCGATTCGTTGACGCTCTTGGACGCGTCCACGAGCATGAGCGTCTCGCCGGCGTAGGCGAGGAGGTCCCCCGCCAGGAGCTCCACGCGGATCCGAAGCTCTTCCGGAGACTCCAGGAGCTCGACGGAGAGCTCGATGGGAACCGTCTGCTGGCCGGCAGTGACGGTTGCTTCCGCCTGGGCCAGCGTCTCGCCTGAGGATGGCCGGATGGCGAGCACCCGGACCCGGTCGACGCTCGCCGCGGCCGCGCCGCTCACCGCCGACATCTCCGCGAAGGCGGCGCGCACGCTGATCGACGCCAGGTTGCCCGGCCGCACGATGTCGTCGTCGAGGGCGCAGGCCCCCACGACCAGCCCCAAGAAGGCCGAGGTCAGGCCCGCGATTGCAGGGCCAGGGCCGATTCGACGACGGAGACTGCGCAACCGGACTCCAGGAAAGAAGGAGTCGACCCGGGAGGGTCCGATGAGCTCGGCGGAGGGCAGGTATGCACCGATGGGTCGGGCGACGTACACCGCAAGAATAGAGCGGGGTCGGGGGAAGCGCCAGAAGAAATCCCGGGAGGTCGGCTTCCGGTGGCGCGGGGGGCCGCACCGGCGGTACCCCGCGGTCTCGGCCGGTACGACCGTTCCGGCGCGGGAGTCTCATTCGCAGGAGACCCGATGCGCTCTTCCCACCGGGGCTCGGGGACGTGCGCCGTCCTCCTCCTCTTCCTCGTCCTGGCGATGATGCTTCGCCCCGATCCCGGGTCCGCACAGCGTTCCGGACGAGAACAGCGGGTGACGCCCGGCGGGACGTAGGGGGGGAAGCGACCGGCGCTCGAACGCCGCAGCCTTCGGGCGCCGG
>JASFRY010000384.1:0-5035 GCA_050114675.1 Gemmatimonadota bacterium
TGTACCCCCGGCCGATCAAGCTGTCCACGCCGGCCATGAGATCGTCATAGTCGCCGCTGGGATAGTCGTGGTCGATGCCGTCGGAGAAGTCCGTGCCGTAGCCCGTGCTCCCCCGGGGGTTCACGTACAGCACCACGTAGCCGTTGGCCGCGAAGTTCTGGAAGGAGTAGTTGAAAGCCACGTTGTACATGGCGTACGGCCCGCCGTGGATGTGCAGGATCAGCGGGTACTTCCGCGACGGGTCGAAGGATGGGGGCTTCACGATCCAGCCCTGGACCCGGAAGCCGTCGGTTGACGGGTAGCGGATCTCCTCGACCTCGCCCAGATGGATGCCCTGGAGGACGTCGTCATTGGCGTGGGTGAGCTGCTGGGACACGCCGCGCCGGAGGTCGTAGCGCACCACGTCGCCCGGCGCGTCGGGATCGCTCCGGATGCCCACCGCGATGTTGTCGGGTCCCGTGGACGAGAGGGAGAGGACCTGCTCTCCCTCCGTGACCTGGCGCACACCGCCCCCGGCCCGGGCGAAGTAGACGTTGATGCTCCCGTGGTCCGGGGCGTCGAAGTACACCCCGCTCCCGTCGGCCGCCCAGCGCAGGTCCCCGGGGTCCCGGTCCAGGTCTCCGCTCACCCGGCGCATGCCCGAGCCGTCCACCCCCATGGTCCAGAGCGCCGTGGTCTCGTGGGTGTCCCCGGTGGAGTCGGCCCCCACGAATGCCACCGTCCGTCCGTCGGGGGAGACCGCCGGCGAGGCCCAGAACCCGGGCCGCTCGCCCGTGAGGTCACGGATGCCGCCCGAAGCCACGTCCAGGGCGTAGACGTTGGAGCGCTGATAGATGTCGTCGCCGTCGGAGGCCATCCAGCCGTCGAAGAGGAGCGTCTCACCGTCGGGCGTGAAATCCACCCCGGCGCCCTGGGCCAGGTCGTCGAAACGGGCGCCCACGTTCCAGTCCCCGTGGGTGAGCTGGCGGGGGGTGCCGCCGTCGGCGGGCACGAGGAACAGGTGGGTGTGGCCCGGCTCGGTGAAGCCCACCCGGTCCTGGCGGTAGTGGAGCCGGTCCTCGATGCGGGGCGTGCGGGTCCACTTCGCTCCCTGGGGCGCTGCCGGCAGGCTGATGGGCCAGGCGAGGGGATCGGGCACGTGCATGACGAAGGCGATGGCGTGCCCGTCGGGTGCCCACGTGGGCGTGGAGACGGGCTGGTCCACCCGGGTGACCTGGGTGGGGCTGGCCGGCGCGTCCATCCAGAGCACGAAGATCTGGGTGCCCCGGGGCTCGCCCTGGGCCAGGTAGAGGATCCGGCTTCCGTCGGGTGACCAGCGCGGGTTGCCGCCTTTGACCAGGAAGCGGTTCCGGGAGCCGTCGGCGTCCATGATCCAGATCGACGACTCCCACCGGTCCTCCATCTTGTTCACCACCCGCCGGCTGTACACGACCTGCGAGCCGTCGGGAGAGAGCTGGGGGCCCGAGACCGTCTCCCAGTCCAGATAGTGCTCCACGGTGAGGAGGCTGTCGCTGGGCGTCTCCTGGGCGTGGGCCGTCCCGGAGTGGGCGGCGACGGCGATGACGGACGCCACGAGGCAGGGCAGGGTGCAGCGCATGAGGGTCTCTCGGTTCGAGGTTGAAGGCCGAGGCGCCGCGGGGACGCGCATTCCGTCCCCGCTGCGGCCGGTGTGGGAGTGGGTTACCGCTTCATGACCGAGGCCCGGTAGTCCAGCGGCGGGTCCCGGTCACCCAGGAGGGGCTCGTAGTGGAAGTCGGCACCGCGCTTCTTCGCCCACTCCTCGCGGACCTTCGCGACGTTCGACGGGTCGGACAGCAGGTCCAGGGCGCTGAAAGCCATGGTCTTGGCGGCCACCATCATACCCTTGGGGCCGATGGTGACGCCCCCCGCCGCCACCGCCTGCCACGAGTGGGCGGCCGTGCCCGGCACCCAGGTAGCCGCCGACAGGGTGCTGGTCGGCACGGTCCAGCTCACGTCGCCCGCGTCGGACGACGCGTACGTCCTGTGGAACTCGAAGGGCCGGATCTCCGCCGCCGTGGCGATGGCGGGCTCGGCGGGCAGCGTCTTCTTGAGGGTCTCGGCGAACTTCATCTCCTGGGCGTCATAGTGGACGCCGCCCACCTCCTCGAGGTTGTCGTAGACCAGCTCCTGCAGCGACACCACGGGAAGGCGGGAATAGGACCCGCCGATGATCTCGTATTTCATGGTCGTGCCGGTGCCGGCCGCGGCGCCTTCCGCTGCCTTCACCAGGCGCTCGAAGATGGAGCGCACCATCTCGGGGTCGGGGTGGCGGACGTAGTAGTAGACCTCGGCGAAGTCGGGAACCACGTTGGGCGCGCTGCCGCCCGAGGTGATGACGTAGTGGATGCGCGTCTCCTGGGGCACGTGCTCCCTCATGAGGTTGGCCATGAAATCCATGGCCTCCACGGCGTCGAGGGCGGAGCGGCCCCGGTCCGGGGCGGCGGCGGCGTGGGCGCTGACGCCGGTGAACCGGAACTTGGCCGTCTTCACCGCCAGGTTGGAGCCGGGACTTGCGTCGTTGCCGTCGCCCGGGTGCCAGGAGAGCACCACGTCGGCGTCGTCGAAGAGGCCGGCCCGCACCATGTAGACCTTGGCGGAGCCGCCCTCCTCGGCGGGGGTGCCGTAGAAGCGGATGGTGCCGCTTCCGCCGGTGCTCTTCAGGTACTCCGACGCCGCGATGGCGGCGGCCGAGGACGCGGTGCCGAAGAGGTGATGGCCGCAGGCGTGGCCCGCCAGCTTGCCCTCGATGGGCTGACGCACCGGCACACGGTCCTGGTTGATCCCCGGCAGGGCGTCGAACTCGCCCAGGAAGCCGATGACGGGCTTACCGCTCCCGTACGTGGCCACGAATGCGGTGGGGATGCCCGCCACGCCCTTCTCCACCGTGAACCCGTGGGCCTCCAGCTCGCCGGCCAGGAGCGCCGAGCTCTGCGTCTCCATGTAGCCCACCTCGGCCAGGTCCCAGATCTTCTCGGCGATGGTCCCGAACTCGTCGGCCCGGGCGTCCAGGAAGGCGGCCACGTCGGCCTTGGTCATCTGCGCGCCCAGGGGCGCGGCGACCGCCAGGGCGAGGAGGATCAGGGAAGCGGGTGCTGCGGCCCGGAAGGGACGGGCTCCGTGTCGATGGGGCATGGAAGACTCCTTGGAGATGCGCTTGCTTTCATGTGCGGGTCCGGAGCGGGTCCGTCAAGTGAGCACGCGCAGCGATTCAACCGAGAAGCACCGCATGAAAGCGACGGCAGACATCCAGGTCATCCCCATCGGGTCCGGCGTTTCGGTCCGCAGGGAGGTCCAGAGAGCCCACGCCATCCTGGAGGAGGCGGGGATCCACGCCCAGCTCCACCCCAACGGGACCAACGTGGAGGGGGAGATGGCCGACATCTTCGACGCCATCCGGCGTGTGCACGAGACCCTCCACGCCGAGGGCACCGTCCGCATCGCGACGTTCATCAAGGTAGGCACCCGTACCGACAAGGAGCCCTCGCTGGGCGCCAAGATGTTCTGACGGATCTCCGTGGACGGGGGGGCGGCCCCGGCGGCGCCCCCGCGGTGGGCGCCGGGAAGCCGCGCTGCTCAGGCCCGGGGCAGGAGGTGGTCCAGGACGTCGGCTGCCGAGTACCGGGTGCGTCCGCCGAGAAAGGCTCCCAGAGCGCGGATGTCGTCACCGCTGGTGAGAAGGGGAGGCTCCGGTCCCGTGGCGCGGGGCTGGGCCAGCCCCACGTCGGCCACCAGGGCGTTGCACAGGCACGTGCGGCCGCGCACCTCCTGGGGATCGCCGCCCTTCTTCACGAAGGTGTCCACGGGCTCTCCCGGGCAGCGGAAGCCGATGCGGCCGTCCTCCCGACGATATGCCACCCGGAGATACCCCAGGTCGCAGACCCGCTCCCTGGCCTCGTAGACCCCCGTCTCGGAGAGGGTCCCGGCCAACTCCACGACCTTGAAGGGAAAACCCGTGGGCGAGGCCCGGCCATCGGTGCGCACGCCCACGTCCTCGTCGCGGGCCCGACGCAGCACGGCGCGCTTCAGCGGATCGGCCAGCCCCGATTCGTCGCAGTAGGCGAACAGCGTTCCCACCTGCACGCCGCGGGCACCGGCCGCCCTGGCCTCGCGCACGCCCCGGGGGCTTCCCGTCCCCCCGGCTACCCAGAATGGAAGCCCCAGCTCGGCGAGCCGGGCCAGGTCCACCACGTCCCGCTCCCCGTACACGGGCTCGCCCCGCTCGTTGGCGGTCCCGCGACCCCGGGGCGGGGCGTTGTGCCCGCCCGCCGTGGGGCCTTCCACGACGAACCCGTCCACGCGCCCGTTGGCCTTGCGCGCCAGCACCGTGGCCAGGGAGTTGGACGCCACGATGGGGAGGAAGCGGGGGCGGTGGAGAGGCTCGGGTAGTCGGTCCCACAGCGACGCCGGATCGAAGCGGAGCATTTCGTCGTCGTCGCCCGAGCCGCCCACCACGTCAAGGTGCAGCGACGCGGCCTCATGGCGCGCGAGGCCGTCCAGCGCGCCCGGGACGTCCCGGGGGATTCCCGCTCCCATGAGCACCCAGCCCACCCCGGCGAGCATGGCGCCGTAGAGCGACGGGAGCGTGGGGATCTGGATCTTGGTGAGGTAGTTGATGCCCACGGAGCCGTCGTGACCCTCCCGGGCCAGGAAGACCTCGGCGAAGTTCGCCAGCACCATGAGCCGCTCCTGCCACGGGTCCAGCACGGGCTTGTGGAGGGGCAGCAAGCGGTAGGGCTCACCCGCTGCTCGCCCTTCGGGCCGGAAGTAGCGGTCCAGGGCTTCGTGGGCGATGTGTGGAAGGGGAAAGGCGCCCAGTGCCCTCCGGTAGTGGCCGCCGGGATCGCCGTCCTGGAGATGGCGAACGAGGGTGCTGTCCAGTGCCGTTCCGGAGACGACACCGAGCTGACCACGAGAGGAGACGGCACGGGCCAGACGCCAGCCGGAGATGCCGACGCCCATACCTCCCTGGATGATGACGGGGTCCATGGGCAGTGCGTCCTGACCAGGAGGATCG
>JASFRY010000385.1:0-5018 GCA_050114675.1 Gemmatimonadota bacterium
AGGGACGTAGACCATGTCCAAGCTTGCCACCCGCCGCCGAACGGCCTGCCTTATCGCCCTGGCCGCGACCGGGCTCGGGGCCTCGTCGTGCACCCTCGATATCACCGCGCCGGCGGTTGCGGCTCCGGAGAGCTGGGACCCGGCACGGAACACGCACCCGGATAGCGTCGCCTTCCAGACGCTCCTGGATCGCTACGTCCACGAAGGGCTTCCGGGCCTCGTGCTGCTGGTGCGAGCGCCCGAGGGAGCGTGGAACGGTGCAGCCGGCTACGCGAACCTCGAGAGAGCGGAGCCCATGCAGCCCACGCACCTCTTCCACGCCGCCAGCGTCACCAAGACCTATGCCGCCACGGCCGCGCTGCTCACGGCGGAGGACGGTCTCATCGACCTGGACGCGACCATCAGCACCTACCTGCCGCCGGCGCTCTACCGACGCATCCCCAACGGCGCCAGCGCGACGGTACGACAGCTTCTCGGGCATCGGTCGGGAATCCCCGACTTCAGCGGGGACCTCAGGTACGATCTGGACTTCCTCAACGATCCCCTGGGATCCTACCCGCCCGAGCGGATGCTCTCCTACCTCGAAGGCCAGTCGGCCCTCTCGGCGCCGGGTGGGGGATACTTCTACGCGAACGCCAACTACTACATCCTGGCGCTGCTGCTGGACCGTGCGGTCCAGGGGGGCCACGCCGCCTTCATCAGCCGGCGTATCCTCGCACCCCTGGGGCTCGGCGCCACCTACTACAGGGCCCAGCCGGAATACCCCACGCCTCCGGGGCTCGTCAGCAGCTATCAGGACCTGGCGGGCGACGGCAGGCTCATGAACGTGACCGACCTGACGACGCACAATGACCAGGTGTTCATGGGGAACGCAGGCCTCATCGCCGCCTCCGAGGACTTCGCCGACTTCCTGGACGGACTCCTTCAGGGGACGCTCCTCGCGCCCGCGTCTCTGTCGGCCATGGAGAGCTGGTCCGAACCCGCGCACTATGGACTGGGCCTGAGCTACAGGGACACGCCGTATGGGCGGGCTCTTGGACACAGCGGAGGTGACATGGGGGCCCTCGCCCAGGTCCGGTACTTCCCCGATCACGACGTGACCCTCGTCCTGCTGTGCAACGCCGGAAACGACGGGGTTCCGGACACGCTGTTCGGGCGCCTGTGGGACGACGTGATGGACGCCGCTCTGGGACCGGGCGCTCCTTCCGCTCCCAGGTGACCGCCACCGAAAGAGCGCTCCCGGCGGGCAGGGGCACAGGTCTTCTGTGCCGCCCGTGAATCTGCGCTGCGTCCCGGCCCCGGCAGCCTCGCGCCGGCGGTGCCCCCGGTAGTCCCACGGCATGCAATTCGTTTCCAGAGCAGACCGACCGATCCGGGCCACGGATCGACAGGACTCCTGGGAGCGGATGAAGATGGCACGTTGGGGACGTATGGGGGTTCGGGGCGTGATCTTGATTCCGCTCGTGGCGAGCGCGTGTCTCATCGAGATCACCGGCGTGGACGAGCCGCGCAAGCGCGAGGCGACGGAGGCTTTCGTTCGCAGCGTACCGATCCTCGGCCAGACGGCGGCGCGGGTGGAGGGGTTGAACGGGACCATTCGGATCACGGGGCTCTCCGGCCTCGACGCAGTCTCGGTTCAAGCCACGAAACGGGTCCGCTCCAGGTCCTTCCGGGACGCCGAGTGGCACCTGGATGACCTCGAGGTCCGGGTCTGGACCCTGTCCACCGAGATCCGCATCGAGACGATTCAACCGCTCCACGACGCGGATCGCGAGTACATCGTGGATTACGAGATCCTCGTTCCCGACGACCTCGACCTCGTGGTCGTGAACGGCAATGGAGACCTCGTGATCGAGGATCTACGGGCCCAGGTGGACCTGAAGGTGGGCAACGGGAACGTCCGTACCCGGGGCTTCGTGGGCACCGGCCTCGTCGAGGTGGGCAACGGGAGCCTGGACGTTGCCATGGTCCTCCCGGAGGGTGGGGAGATCGTGCTGTTGGATGGCAACGGGACCGTGACCCTCGCCCTTCAGCCGGACGTCTCGGCGGAGTTGGAGGCCCAGGTAGGAAACGGGACGATCTCGGTCTCGGGATTCGACATGACCAACCACGTCTCCGCGCCGCACCTGGTGCGAAGCACGCTGGGGGACGGCGACGGTCGGATCGTGGTGAGCGTCGGCAACGGGACGATCCGGATCGAACCGGGTCCGTTCCTGACCGCTCGCGCAGAAACAACACCCTGGACGCGAGCGCGGGCGGGGGCATACGTGGTGGTGCACGCACCTGAAGCCCCCGGCGCACCTGCCACGCCGCTCGGGAGACACGGTAGTTCGGGACCGGCCCAGACGTTGACTGGCTGATGATCACCGAAACTCCTGCCGAGGCGGCCGAGATGGACCTGGCCAGCATCCGCGCCGGCGAGCGCGTCGCCTTCGAGCGTCTCGTTCATGAGACCTGGAGCGACCTCGTGGATCACCTGACGTGGATCCTGGGGTCGCGACCCGCCGCTGAAGACGCGAGCCAGGAGGCCTTCATCCGGGTCTGGGAGAAACGAGAGCGGTGGCGTGACGGCTCCGCGAGGGCGCTGGTGTTCCGGATCGGAAGGAACGTGGCGTTCGACGAGCGCCGACGGGAGCGGGTCCGAAGGGCCTGGGTCCTCCGACAGGCGAGCGCCGCCCGACCCGCCATCGAGCCCGAGGACCGAGCGGAGGCATCAGAACAGGAGCGACGCTTCCGCAAGGCCCTCCTGGCGCTCACCCCCGCTCGACGCGAGGTCATCGAGCTGGTGCGCCTCAGGGGATTGACGCACCGGGAAGCGGCGGAGGCCCTGGGAATCGCACCGCAAACCGTATCGAATCGCATGACGTTGGCGTTGGCGGATCTTCGCCTTCTCCTGTCGGACCTTCTGCCGGCGTCGGCGGAGCGTACCCAGGCGGAGGAAGGACCTGGAGCGGCAACTGACCGGGAGATGATCGATGGATGAGCTGATTCTGCGGCATCTCGCCGGTGAGACGACCGACGTGGAGAAGCACCGCCTGGAGAAGTGGAGGGCGTCATCGCCCGCCAACGAAGCATGGTTCCAGGAGACCCAGATCCTCTGGAAAGGCCTGGAAAGTGTGACGGGACCGCGCTCGAAGTCCCGGCTGCCCGACATCGACGCGATGGTGGCGGAGGCCGAACGACGGCGCTCCAGGGACCGTGCGAGCAGGTCGAGGAGGGCGTTCCTGCGGTCCCCCTGGACCGCGTATGCGGTAGCCGCGGCCATCGCGGGCATCGCACTCTTCGCCGTGAGCACGTGGCGAGGGGAGCGGCCTCTCGAGGGTACGCTGGCGACGGTGGCGTCGTCCGTGGGGCCCGACCACGTGGTGGCCATGACCCTGTCGGATGGGAGCTTCCTGCGACTGGCGCAAGGCACGACGGTGGACTTCCCCACTGCAGAGGGTCGCCGGGAAGTGACCCTGGAGGGCAAGGCGTTCTTCGCAGTGGCGCCGGCGAGCCTGCCGTTCGTGGTGCGCACCCAGGCCGGCGAAGTGAGCGTCCATGGCACGCGCTTCGAGGCGAGAACCGAAGGCGACCGGCTGGACGTGGTGGTGGTCGAGGGCACGGTGGAGCTGATCGGACGGGGAGGCACCCGCGACGTCGGCCAGGGCCAGGTGGGATCCGTCGCTGGTGACGGAGCTCCGACGGTGAAGACCGTCGACGATGTCTGGGCGCTCCTCGATTGGCCCGATGCGCTGCTCGCGTTCCAGCAGACACCGCTCGTGGGAATCGCCGCCCAACTCACGGCCCGCTTCGGCGTTCCGGTGGTGATCGGAGACTCTTCGGTCGTCGACAGGCGCGTCACCGGGAGCTTCGGTGACGAGTCTCTGGACGACATCGTGTCGGCGGTATGTGCGGTCACCGCGGTCCGCTGCGAGCACCGCGGCGCTGCCGTCGTGATTGGCGTGCCGGAGGGATGATCCCATGCGCACGCCCACCACGGATCGGGTGCGGCAGTGGCCGAAAATCCTGGTCCTCGCGGCTGCCGTAGTGGGGTGGATGCCCCTGACCGCGGATGCCCAGACGCGCCTGCTGGACCGGCCGGCACGCCTGGAGGTGCACGACGTGCCGCTGGAGCGAGCGCTCGTGATGCTGCAGCGCACCTCGGGTGTGGAGCTCGCATACAGCCCGGACCTCCTGCCGGAGGACCGGCGCGTCTCATGTGATTGTCGGAACGCCACGGTGGCCGGTGCCCTGGACCGCCTTCTGGCGGACACGGGGCTCGAATACCGCGGCCTCGATGGGAAGGTGGTCATCGGGCGCTGGCGGACCGTCCCTGGAACAAAGGCGGGGGCGTGTGGCCCGCAGTCAGGATCGTGGTTCGTATCCGGGTGTGGATGGAAGGGAGGGGAGACATCATGGTGAGCGATCGAATCCACGTCGTGCGGGGCGCACGCCCCCACTTGTCCCGAGCCGGAGCGGTCGTGCTGGCCTTCGTGGCCGTTGCGCTGAGTCCTTCGGCGATGCTTGCCCAGGTGCCGCTCGATCGACCCGCGCGCCTGGTCCTGGAGCCCACGCCGCTCGTCGAGGCCCTTCGCATCCTTCAGGAGCGTTCGTCGGTTCCCATCGTCTACAGTCCGGATCTCATCCCGGATGTGGCCGTATCCTGTGACTGCGGCGCACGCACGGTACGGGAGGCCCTCGGCCTCCTCCTGAGCGGGACGGAGCTGACCTATCGCACCGCCGGGACACGCATCCTCATCCTGCCGCCTTCCGGCGGTCGCCCCGAATCGGGCGTGATCATGGGGCGGGTCCTCGACGAAACGGGAACTCCCGTGCCCAGCGTCGCTATCCACCTCGAGACCGGGCAGGGCGTGCTGGCGGACGAGTCCGGGCGCTACGTGCTTCGAGGCGTGCCGGCGGGAAGCCATCACATGGAGGTGACCGGCATCGGGTGGGAGACCGGAGCCCACGACATCCGTGTGGAACCCGGAGACACGCTCGTTCAGGTGACGCGACTCCGGCCGGCACCGGTGCCG
>JASFRY010000386.1:0-5015 GCA_050114675.1 Gemmatimonadota bacterium
CCACGGCTGCCCCCGCCACTGGGGGCGAAAGCCCAACAGCACTACGTGGCCCTCGCCCTCTCGCACGTCCACGGCGGCGGCCTGCCCCTGCAGGTGCTTCTCCCCCAGGAGATACCCCGAGACCAGGGGTGAACCCTCGGCGTCGTAGGCGGCCAGAACCGCTCCCTCGAAACCCTCGTCCGTGGTGAACACCGGGCTCCGGTCGAAGAAGACGTCGGCGCGCACGGGCATCCCGGCCATGACCGGGTGGGTGGTGTCCACCCGCACCGTGAGGATGGAGCCGCTGCTGAAGAACGCGTCGCGGCGCAGGTCGCCCACCACGTCGGTGACGGGCAGGTGCAGCTCGTCGATGCACAGGTCGCTCGCCTGGTTCATGCACACCAGCGTGCCGCCGTTGCGCACGAACTCGGCCAGGGCGCGGATCCCGGCCTCGCCCATGCCTCCGGCGTACCGTGGCGGCACCGAGCCCCTGGCGTAGCCGTGGAGAAGGGATGACGTGCGGTCGGCGGGGAGGACGATGACGTCGTAGCGTTCCCCCAGGTCCCCGGCCTGGACGTCGGCGTCGCGGACGCTGGCGAAGTCGAAACCGTAGCGTTCCAGGAGCCACCGGCTCCATCCCTGGTCCATGCTGGCGGTCCAGGGCCGGTACAGCCCGATGCGGGGACGGGACAGCTCGGTTCCCGACACCGGGCCCCGGCTGGCCTGGAGGGCCAGCGCCGACGCCATGCGGCGCGCCGCGTCGCCGCTCAATCCCGTCACCAGATACCGGCCCCCGGCCGACGGGCTCCAGCGCACCGTGGCGCCCGCGTCCCAGGCCTGGTTCAGGGCCTTGAAGGTGTTGTTCTGGGCCGGGTCCAGGATCAGCGCCGATCCGCTTCCGCCGATGCGACCCGGGAGGGGACGGATCGCCGTGGCCACCGGGTCGTCGTCGAAGCCGACGCCCGGCGCCATGTCGAAGGGCGCGGCGTCGTCCACCTCGGCGTCGGACGCCACGGGGTCCCCCCGGAGAGCTTCCAGGGCACTCAGCTCTTCCTCGGCGAGGGGCTGGGTGGCCGCCACGACCTGGACGCCCATCTGGGCCGGCAGGGTCCATCCCGCGGCGTCGTAGGGCTGTTCCGGCGGTCCCTCGGGGTACTCCCGCAGGTCGGGGTAGGTCTGGATCTCCAGGACCTGGCGGGCCAGCTCGGCAAAGGGCTGGTCCATGGGGATGACCCATGTGCCGGCGGGGTACGTGACCCCCTCGTGGGTGATCTCCCGGGTGAGCCGGCTCACCCGGATCCCGTTGTACGCCAGGCGCCGCAGGAGCTCCACCGGAGCCACCGGGTCCCGCTGCCGCTGGGGCACGAACCAGGCGTAGGGCCCCCGGGCCCGGAAGTGCGCCACCACGTCTCGTCCGGACTGATAGCGGTTGTACAGGAGGTCCTCCCGGTACTTGGCGGCGTAGTCCAGAACCGCCAGCGACGCCACCTGCATGTACTCCACGGCATCGCCCAGACGCCACCACCCGCCGGTCCAGGGACTGGCGTACAGCGGTTGGGGACGCAGGTCGCGCATCCCGGGAGGGAAGTCCGACAAGGTGTAGTAGCGGGGCGTGGCGTATCGGTACAGCGCCGTCTCGGTCCAGAACGCCACCTGGTTCTGGAGCATGGGCATGTAGTCCACGTAGCCCGGGTACCAGGCATCGAAGCCGGTGCCCATGTGGGTCGCTCCGGGCAGCTCCCGGGACTCGAGCATCTGGGCGATGGCCATCCCGACGGTGTTCACCTCCCGGGACATGAGGGGCGGGACCCGAGGCGCGATGGGGTCGGCGAAAGGTGGGAGCCAGATCCGTGTCGGGAAGGGCGAGCTCTGGTGGTGCACGTAGATGATCTGGGGCTCCCACCGCCGCCACGTCCGCTCCACCACCCGCGACTCGATCATGTTGAGCATGTACGCGTCGCGGTTGTTGTCGTGGCCCACATACTTCTGGTAGAGGCGGGGCAGGGGTGCCACCTCGTAGGGAGTGCCCAGGTTCGAGGCGTACCAGTCGGCGACGATGGTCTGCCCATCGGGGTTGAGGGACGGCCACAGCGCCAGGATGACGTTGTCCCGTATGGCCTGGATCCGCGGATCCTCGCTGGTGGCCACCTCCCAAGCCAGGGCGATGGTGTGCTGGGCTCCGGCGACCTCGGTAGCGTGGAGGCCCCCGCTGATGTCCACGATGGCCTTGCCTTCCCGGGCCAGGGCATGGGCCTGGTCGTCGGTGAGGCCCTGGGGGTCGGCGAGCCGCTGGGCGATCTCCCGGTAGTGGTCCAGGTCGGCCAGGTTCTCCGGCGACGAGACGAGCGCCAGGTACCAGTCCCGGCCGAACGAGGTGGTGCCCACCTTGATGAGCCGGACCCGGTCCGACGCGTCGGCCAGGCGCCGGAAGTAGTCGATGGACTGCTCGTACGTGGCCAGGTGGAAATCGGCGCCGGGCTCGAACCCCAGGACCGAGGCGGGGGTGGGAACGCCCTGGGCCGAGAGGCGGGGCGCGGGCACGGCCGCCAGGCCGGCGGCCAGAGCCGCCGTGAGAACGAGGCTGGACGAGCGCACGGGGCGACTCCCTCGGAAGGTCTTCGGACGGGAACGGAAGAGGGCAGGGCGAATATGCCGGTGGGGTTGGGGACGCGCCACCGGCCCCGCCTCGGTGCGGGGGAGGGCGGCCGCTCTCCTCGAGGCGGACGCGGGAGGAGTGGGGCCGCGCCTGGGCCGGGCACAACGGGAGCGGGACCTGCCGCCCGTGTCGGCCGACCTCCCAGCAGCGGTGGCGCCGCTCCCTCAGCGGTGCCAGTTGAGGATGGGCAGCACGCTGAACGACTCCTTGTTCCGGGCGATGTTGATGACGCCCACCTGCAGCCCGTGGAGCTCATTTGCGACGTTGAGGAGCCCGATGGCGAGGCCCCGCTGCTCCCCCAGCACCCGGTTCCAGGCGCTCACGCTCACGCCCCGGAACGTCCCGCCGTCCTCGATCTTGAAGTAGCCGGGGGCCAATACGAAGCCCGTCACGTCCTCCCCGCCGGCGCCGAACCCGGTGAGCACCGCGCCGGTCATGCGCGGCGCGCCCACGCCCACGCCGCCGATGGCCACCCCCTTCACCTCGCCGGCTGCGCCCACGCCCAGGCCGCCCACGGCCAGGCCGGTCACGTTTCCACCGGCCCCGATCCCCAGGCCGCCCACCGCGATCCCCTTCACGTCCCCCTGGGCTCCGACGCCGAGTCCCCCGGCGATGATGCCGGTCACGTTCCCGCTGGCACCGATGCCCAGGCCGCCCGCGGCCACACCCTTCAGGTCTCCTCCGGCGCCGGCGCCGAGGCCTCCCAGGAGGAGGCCGGTCACGTTCCCGCTGGCACCGATGCCCAGGCCGCCCACGGCGATACCCGTCAGGCTGCCCCCGGCTCCGGCTCCCAATCCCCCGAGGAGGACGCCGCGGACGTCGCCCTGGGCGCCCACGCCCAGCCCCCCCACCATGAGGCCGTCCAGGTTGCCACCGCCCCCTACGCCCACGCCTCCCACGGCAATGCCCTTGATGTCCTCTCCCGCGCCCATCCCGACGAAGCTCAGGCCGACCCCGGTGAATGTCCGGTCGGCGCTGACGCCGGCGCCCAGGGCCAGCCCGCTCACGTCCGCTCCGCCGGTCAGGGGAAGCCCCAGGGCGAGTCCCTGCACCACACCGCGGTTCTCACGGTAGGGGCTCCAGATGGTCGCATTGATGCCCCGCACGAGTTGGAGCTCGCGATCCCGGTAGTTGAGGCGGATGCCGTCGAGTCGGGGAACGTCCCCGATGCCCAGGCCCACGTTGCCCACGGCGATCTTGATGCCCGGGTCCTGGGCCAGGGCGGGGTGGGTGGAGAGCGCGAGCAGGGCGGCGGCGATGAGAGAGGTGCGAGCGCGCACGGAAGGCTCCTCGGGTACATGCGACAGGGTGCCCTACTCTACGCTCAGAAGCGGAGCGGGGTTTCGGGTGCCGTCAGCGCCCTTCCAGGGCGTCGAGACGCTCGCGGGCCCGGGCCGCCCGGTCGGACACGGCGGGGCCTCCTCCGTCCCAGAGGTCCAGGGTCCGCCCGAGGTGGAGCCGGGCCCCCGCCGTGTCGCCGGCCTCGGCGGCCAGCTCACCCATCTCGAGGTCGGCGCGGGCCGTGAGGAAGCCCATCCAGGTGGTGGGCAGGACCAGGGAGGAGAAGACGGCGGCCGCCTCCTCGCGCTGGCCGGCATCGCGCAGGAGGAGGGCGAGGGTCAGGCGCATCATGGGCTCCGGGAGATACTCGAAGTTGTTGTCCGTGTGGATGCTCCAGAGATCCATGGCCCTCCGCTCCATAGCGATGGCGGCCGCGGCGTCTCCCCTCCGCATGGCCAGCCTCGCTTCGATGTCCGCCTGGAGACCGCCGCGGTAGTCCTTCGGCGTGCCTCCGGGCGGGAAGCCTCCGATCACATCCATCCACTGGTGGGAGGTCAGGGTGTCCCCGTGCTGGGCGTTCCACGCGCCCAGCATCCACGCGACCGGCCACACGGGGTGGTCCGGGAAGTAGGCCAGCGCCGAATCCCGGGGGATGTAGCGGGCAAGGGCGCCCACGGCGCGCGTCGCGGCCGCCCTGTCACCCATACCGGCGAGATCGGAGGCGACGAGCATCAGCTCCGCGGCGGCCCGATGGCCCCGTGCGTAGTCTCCATAGGCCCCCACCGCCAGGGAGGAGTCGACGCGCGCGGCCCAACCCCGGGCGATGTCCAGGCGGATGCGCTCCAGCATCGTCGCACTGCGTACGGTCTCGTCGGGGGCTTCGGCGGTCGCGTCCAGGAGGCGTAGGTAGCGCGCGGGGCTCCCCGCCCTCAGATGCCGGGAGAGCTCGACGAACTCCTGCAACGGGAGCGTCGCGAAGCCGGGCACCATCTCCTCGAAGGTCTCCGGGCCGGCCAGGAGAGCCCGAAGGCTCCGGACGCGCGATCGCCCCACGACGCCGGCCGTGTCCGCCAGGAGGAGCCTCCGGAGCTGTGCGCGC
>JASFRY010000387.1:0-5002 GCA_050114675.1 Gemmatimonadota bacterium
GGCTCTCCCGTCCGACTCTTCACCGATCCCACGATCATCGCTTCCTGCGCGCTCACGTGAGCCGGGAGTAGGAGCAGGCAGAGCCCGAGTGCCACCAACATCCAACGATGGTGTGACATGTGCGCCCTCCTCAGAGTGACAGATGCACGTTCCCCTCCCCGCGTCCCGATTCGGCAGATCCTGCTGCCTCGGCGAGTCCAGGACCCGCCAATCCACGAAAACGGTCGGCCACGTGGCGTGGCCTGCCGTGATGGTGTTTCTCGGAGGCGCGCGGATGAGACCGCACACCGGTCATCTATGTGAGAGCGACAGGCGGAGGTGTCGGACAGGGGGGCGGCGATCGCCTATCGGTGAAGCTTGAACCTATCGGTGAAGCTCGAAGATGTTTTGCGCCGCGCAATTGTAATACAATGTTCACCCCCTCGGCGCCAGAGCGCGCGGGCCCGGAGTTGGATGGTCGACAACATGGGGCGCGCGCCGTCGAAATGCCAACACCTGCCTCACCTCGATGGTGAGGCCTCGTGTCGGGGGAATGCCCTCGCCCGCGGCGTTATCTGCTCGTCGAAGGTGACGGAGGGGCCGCGGTGGAGCGCCTCGGCCCCGGGACGCAGACCGATGTCGAAGGGTACGTGCGCACCCACGCGCCAGGTGCGCCCTACGCTCCCGGTCCTCCGCGCAGCCGCACCAGGATGGCTCCGTTGGAGTGGCCGGTCCCGAAGCGGTTGGTGGCCTCCCGGGAGTCCATATGGGTGATCTCCCGAACCTCCCGAGGCCGCAGCTGCTTGAGGGCGTCGACCCCGTCGGGCTGCGGCAGGCCATCGATATACACGGCGACGGGCGAGGCCAGGGTCAGGCTCTCGGGGCCGCGTTGCCGCAGCCAGTTGGAATGCAGGGACCGGATCAGCAGATACACGTTGTCACCCGAGTACGCGTCGATCTCCTGCTGTGTGATCACGTCCGGGGAATGCTGCTGGGTCGTGGTCCCCGGGGACGCACAGCCCCCCAAGACCAGGACCGCAGCCACGACCCCTGAGCAGAGGTGTGCGTTCATGGATGCGCTCCTCCCGACGAAGCTGGGGACGGAGAGCCGCCGGGCTCCCCATTTCATTGTCTTCCCACATGTACGAGGGGGCGGCCACGTGATGGCGCCGCCCCCTCCATGTCCTCCCTCCTGTCCGCGTCGCGACAGGATCGGATCGCTGCGCTAGGCGCCGCGATTCAGGCACTGCGCCAGACCGTCCGAGGACGTCTGGGGATTGTTCGCCTCCTCCACCGGAATCGGGAAGTTCACGTCCGACCCGTAGTTGCCGCCCTTGACGTTGCCGTTCGGTGCATACGGGCCGACGGGGAAGACCTGATCCTGGGTGCGACCGTACTGGCGGATCAGCCGGCGCAGGTCACCCAGTCGATGCGCCGTGAGCCAGAGCCAATAGCCGCGCTCCTGGAAGAGCAGGTCCACCTGCTCGTCATGGGTGGCGGGAAGGTCGAGAGCCGGCAGCGCATCGGGGAACCCGACGCTCGCCAGCAGGGGCGGGTAGTTGTACGTATGCACCCGCATGATGTCGCCGACCTGACTCCGCAGGTCGTTCAGGATCGTAAGCATCCCGTCGGGGTCACCCGCGGCGAGCGCTGCCTCGGCCTCGATGAGGCGGGCCTCCACTCCGTCCGCGATGGGCGTCTGCGCCGGGCGATCCGAGTACTTCAGCGCGTTGTACGACGGGGTGGCCCGGTCGAAGCCCGTGTCGTTCCCCGTCCGGTCCCACAGCATGCGCGGATCCTGCGCGTCGCGGAACGGAAGGCCGTTGCCCCCCTCATTGTTGGCGACGGACCACCGCTCCTGGTTGATGTTGAAGCTCCAGATGTTGTTGTTCTGGCCGGACTCGTTGCTGTGCTCGGCCATGTACAGGAACGTCGTGGGTACCGCGGCGACGGTGGTGGCGGCCTGGGCGTAGTCACCCGGCCCCCCTCGGTCCATGAGGGCGCGCGCCATGGCCACCCGGGCGAGGTACTCGCCATCGCTCCCGGACGGCGCCACCTGCAAGGCGGCATTGAAGCGGGCCATGGCCGAATCGAGCACCTGGTCCCGCGTGAGCGGAGGCCCGTACTCGAACTTGTCCTGACCGTTCTCCGTCACCAGCTGGCTCATGGGCGTGCCTTCGCAATACGCCTCGCTCATGATCACCAGTGAGAGTCCGGACAGGGCCCGAATCTGGGCCTGGTCGTCGCCATGGGTCCCCGAGGTGTCCACGAGGGTGAAGCGACGGTCCGAGAAATCTGCGAGCGCGCGGGCACGCGAGATCTCCGGAAAGCGGCCACCGAGGGTTGCGTTGCCCGGATCGATGTCACGCTGGTCCACCTCGATCCGGGTCGGGAAGGTCCCCGAGATCACCCACTCGTCGGCCAACACGCCGGTGTAGAGCACCTGGTTCTCGTAAGCTGTCACGAATGCGCTCACCGTCGATGCGAAGAGCGCGGGGATGGCCGTGGCGTCCACGAAGTTCTGGTCCGAGGTCACGTCCACGTCCTGCACGTCGAGTATGTTCTGGCACCCGACCAGGCTGAGCGTTGCCACCATCGCCACAAGGACTTCGGCGCGACGCGCCCAGCTCTTCGGGTTCAATGTCTTTGACATGGTTCTGTCATCTCCCCCTAGAAGGTCAGGTCCAGGCGAACGGTGTAGTACCGAATCTGCGGCTGGCTCAGGAAGTCGAAGGTGTTGAAGTTGCTCCCGGACCCACCTCCGTTGATCTCCGGATCCGGCCCCCCGTACTTCGTCGACATCCACAGGTTGCGGCCCGCGAGGGTGACCCGGATATCCCGGGCCTGGACGTAGCCGGCCCACTCGTCGGGCAGCGAGAACGAAGCCGTCACCTCACGGAGCTTCCAGAACGTCCCGTCCTGGAAGTATCCGGCAACGGTGCCACCCTGTGGCCCGTAGGCGTCGGCCACGAAGGCAGCCTGGTCCTCGAGGGAGACGTTGACACCGGGGTAGCCGGCGTACGTGGCGTCACAGTTGAAGAACTGCGCGCACCGGAACTCCTCGGTGGCATTGTACATCTTGTACCCGCCCTTGTAGTCCATGAGGGCGGAGATGCTCACCTTGTTGAACAGCGTGACGCTGGTGTGGAACGACGCCTCGTTCGCCGGAATGGGGGCGCCCTGGTAGGACGCGGTGTCGGCCAGGGTGACTTCATCCTCGGAGAGGAAGCCATCGCCGTTGGCGTCGTCGTACGTGTACGAGCGCGCGAAGTAGGCGCCCGCCGGGAAGCCCTCCTGGAAGCGCTGAGAGTCTCCTCCCAGGCCGAAGATGATGGGCTGGATGGGCTCGCCCGTGTTGGGGTCCGTACCGAGAGAGGTCAGCGTGTTCTCGTTGTGCGAGTATGAGACGCTGGCATCCCACAGCACGTCCCGTGTGTTCATCAACGTCCCCCGTACCAGGACCTCCACGCCCTTGTTCTGCATCTCCCCGAGGTTGACGGTCTGCGTCGTGGGCTGACCGAGCGACGGGGGAAGGTCACGGTTCACCAGGGCGTCGTTGGACTTCTTGTTGTAATAGGTGAGCTCCAGGGCCATCCGGTCCTGGAACAGCCCGATGTCGGCGCCCAGCTCGAGCTCCTTCGAGATCTCGGGCTTGAGGTCGGGGTTCCCGATCCCGCCGAAGTTGAACGCCGGGACCACGGAACCCTGGATGATGGTGGACGCCGGGTTCAGGTATCGGCTCGCCGTGCGGAACCCGGGCTGGAGCCCGGACACGCCGTAGCCCGCGCGCACCCGGAAGAGTGAGAGCCCGGAGATCGCCGGGAACCACGGCTCCTCGCCCATCACCCACGAGAGGTTGACCGAGGGATAGTACGTGAACTGGAGGTTCTTACCGAACGCGCTGTTGTCGTCCCCGCGGACGGTACCGGTGATGTACAGGCGGTCGTTGAACGAGAACTGCTGGCTCAGGTACACGCCCAGCGTCTTCACTTCGGTGTGCGTTTCGTCCACGTCGAAGCCCGTGGCCACGCAGTTCAGCGAGAAGCACCCGGCCAGGAGGCCGCGCCCGTACGCTTCCGTGCTGGCGGTCTTGGTATCGACGTACTGCACACCGACGTTGGTTCTCGCGCCGATGTTCGAGGCGAGCTCGAAGTCGGCGGAGCCGTTCAACTGCGCGGTATACGTTCCGAGCTCGAACCTGTTGCTCGTGCGCTCACCCTCCGGCAGAGAGCCGTAGAAGACACGCTGCGGCGGGATGGTCTCGTTGTCGTGGCGCTGGATGAGATCCATCCCGATGGTGCCGTTGAACGACAGCCAGGGCAGCAGGTTCAGGTTGCCCTGGGCGCTGCCGATGACGCGCCTCACCTTCTGCTCGGTGTCGATGGCCTGAAGGTCCGGCAACGTGAAGAACCCGTACGCCGTCTCGGGCGTGGCGCCTCCGAGGTACGCGCTGGGGAGGATACCCAGGACGTTGTTGTCGTTCTGGGGCAACCGGAGGTTGCTGTCCACCCAACCGACCTTCACGGACGCGTCCAGCTTGTCAGTGAGCTGCGCGCTCAGGTTCGCCCGGAGGTTCAGGTCCTTGAGATTGCTGACCTTCTTGTAGACGCCCTTCTCGTGGGCGAAATCACCCGACAGGAAGTAGGTCACCCGCTCGCTGCCGCCCTGGGCGCTCAGGCCGTACTTCTCCCGAGCACCGGTCTGGAACGGGTAGGGACCTTCACCCTTGGCCATGAGGGGATTGTAGACCTGGACGGAATCCCGCTGAGGGCTCACCCCGGCGTCCTGGAGGTACAGGAAGTACGGATTGTCGCAGTAGCTCACGTCGTGCTTCGAGCTGGTGGTGTAGGAGCAGTAGCCCAGGTAGTTGGCCGGATAGTCGTTCGGCTCGACCAGACTCCCCTGCTCCACATAGCCGCGCCAGCGCGTCGAGCCCGCGGTGCCCTTCTTCGTCGTGATCACGATCACGCCGTTGGCCGCGGCCGTCCCGTACATGGCCGACGCCGCAGGCCCCTTCAGCACC
>JASFRY010000388.1:0-5000 GCA_050114675.1 Gemmatimonadota bacterium
TCCGGATCGAGGGCACCGTTCTCCCACGCCCCGAAGAGCAGCCGTCTCGCCTCTCCCTCCTGCATCCTTCGGCAGTCGAGGGTGATGAAGGGGGCGTCGGGCAGCCCGAGCCCCTCGTGCAGGAGTCGAGCCACGAGCAGCTTCCCGGTTCCGGCCTCGCCCGAGATGAGGACGGGCTGCCGGGGCTCGGAGTTGAGGCGATCGAGGTCCCGCTGGAGCTGCCGCATGGGAGGAGACCGGGCGACCAATGGCTCCGGCTTCGTGTCGGAGCGGATGAGCAGCTTGAGGGCCTCGGCCCGGCGGAAGAAGGACCAGGCGTCGGCCGTGGTCCGGCCCAGATCCTGCGCCAGGCGGGTGAGCAGCTCGCTCCTCAGCGACTCGCACTCGGCCAGGGCTCGGTTGAAGTGCTCGGCGGGATACTCCAGAACCGTCGCTGGCGTGACGGCGACGACATCGGCGGAGACGGGGGTGCCACGGAGCAGCGCCAGCTCCCCGAAGCTGGTGCCCGGCCCGAGGCGGTTCAGGACCAGCTGGCCCCCACCGTCCCCCGGGAGGCGTATCTCGAGGTCGCCGGACAGGATCACGTAGAAGGCTCGGCCCGGCTCGCCCCGGCGAACGACGGTCTCTCCGGTGTCGAGGCCCACCGTGCGCCCCTGTCGACGCAGGTACGCGAGCGCCGCCTCGTCCACGAGGCTGGCGTGACCGGCCGCCTGACGACGCGCGGTCATGGAGGCCCACCGAGGTTCATGGCTCTCGCCCTCGGGCGGTGGATCGCCACGGGGGTGGCGATCCCGCCTTCCCTGAGTGGGCGCAAGGTTATCAGAGTGGGCCCGTGCCCGGTCGCCCTTGTCGCATGGGGCTCCCGCTCCTCGGGCTCGCCCTGCCCTCACAGGAAGAGAAGCGCGCTGCCTCCCACCGCGACGAGGGCGCCCACGAGGGTCGGCCAGGCCACCCGCTCCCGGTACACGAGAACGGCAACCGGGATGATCATCACGGGTGTGAGGGCGATGAGCGTGGCGGCCACGCCGGCCTCGGTGTACTGGACGGCGAGAAGGGACAGCGACACCCCGAGGAAGGGTCCGAAGACAGCGCCGATTCCCGTGGCGACCATGGCACGCCCATCCCTCACGGCGGCGCCCACCCTGGGCCACCAGCCGGTGAGGGTGAAGACGACGGCGAAGCCGAGGCACCCGACGATCACGCGGATGTGGGTGGCGGCGAAGGCGTCGTAGCTCCCCATGCCGTACTTCGAGAGCACGAGCCCCACGGCCTGCCCCGCCGCCCCCGCCAGGCCCAGGAGGATCCCGCCGGGGGGCAGCCGCTCCAGGGCGCCCTCGGCGTTCGGGCGTCGCTCCCAGACCACCGTCGACACCCCCGCGATTGTGAGCGCCATGCCCAGGAGCTCCTTCGGCGACAGCACCTCGCCCATGACCAGGTAGCCCACCACGGCGGTGATCACCGGGACCAGGGTCATCAGCAGCATGGAGATCCGGGCCCCGACGACGACGAATGCGCGGAAGAGGCACAGGTCGCCGACAGTGAAGCCGATGAGGCCGGACAGGCCCAGCCACAGCCAGGCGTGGGGGCTCGCGTCGACGGGCAGGGGCTGGCCCCGCGTGAGCCAGGTGAAGCCGCCCAGGAGGAAGACGGCCATCACAAGGCGGATCAGGTTGACAGGCAGCGAGCCGATGCGTCGGCCAGCGGCCTCGAAGGCGAGGCTGGTGGCGGTCCAGCAGACGGCCGTGCCGAGGGCCGCCAGCTCGCCGGCGTGGGGGAAGGGCGCCTCCATGGCCGGGCGATTCTACGGCACCGAGCCGTGGCCCCGGCACGATCTGTTCTAGAATTCGCGCTCAGCCATGAGTCCCCTGCCGGTCACCTTCCGTCGTCCGGGGAGACAGGGTCCGTGAGCCTCGCCCCCCTCGACTGGGTCGTTCTCGTCGGCTACCTCCTGGCCATGGCGGGACTCGGGATCTTCGTCGGCCTCAAGGTCCGGGACACCGATCACTACTTCCTGGGCAGGAGGAAGTTCTCCCGCTGGCTGATGATCGGGCAGAGCTTCGGCATCGGCACCCACGCGGAGATGCCGGTGTCGCTGGCGGGGGCCGTGTACTCCGTCGGGGCGTCGGGGATCTGGTACCAGTGGAAGAACCTCTTCGCGACGCCCTTCTACTGGGTCATGGCCCCCGTGTTCCGCCGGATCCGGCGGACGACGCTCGCCGAGATGAGCGAGGACCGCTACGGCCCCTGGATGGGCCACATCTACACGGTGTTCGCCCTGGGCTTCTTCACGATAAACACCGCCAGCATGCTCAAGGGCGCGGGGAAGGTGATCAACCAGGCGACGGGCGGCCAGCTGGGGGTGGACACGGTGGTCCTGGGGATGACCGCGGTCTTCATCCTCTACAGCTTCATCGGGGGGCTGGTGGCCTCGGCCTGGACGGACTTCTTCCAGGGCTTTCTCATCATCGCCCTCTCCGTCATGCTGATCCCGCCCGGGCTCCAACTGGTGGGGGGGATGGAGGGGCTCCGAGAGTCCCTCCAGCCGCACCAGCTGTCGCTGGCCACTCCGCAGGGTGTGGGGCCGTGGGTGATCGCGGTCCTGACCCTCAATGGCCTCATCGGCATCATGGCCCAGCCGCACATGCTGGCCGCCGTGGGCACCGGCGAGGACGAGAGGGCCTGCCGGATCGGCTTCATGGGAGGCAACTTCGTCAAGCGGTTCTGCACCGTGGGGTGGGCCCTCGTCGGCCTGGTGGTGGTGGCGGCGGTGGTGCAGGGGAGCCTCGGACCTCTCGAGGACCCCGAGGACGCCTTCGGGCTGGCGTGCCGCCAGCTCCTCTTTCCCGGGGCCCTGGGCCTTCTGGTGGCGAGCGTCATGGCCGCGAACATGTCCACGAGCTCGGCGCTCATGGTGGACAGCGGCGCTCTGTTCACCCAGAGCTTCTACCGCAAGCTGGTGAGTGGACGTCCGGACCGGCACTACCTCTGGGTGGGGCGGATCAGCGGCTTCGCGATCACGATGGTCGGTGTCCTCTACGCCCTCTTCCTGATCGAGCGGGTCCTCTACTCCTTCCTCCTCACCGAGACCCTGGCCACCTACATGGGGATCAGCTTTCTCGGCGGCGTCGTGTGGCGTCGCGCCAACCGGTACGGGGCCCTGGCCAGCCTCGTGACGTCCCTGGCCGCCAACTTCCTCATCTACTCCCTTCGTCAGGAGCGCCTCGACCACTGGGACCCCGGGGTCTTCCTCGCCTCCCTCGGGGCCGGCACCCTCGCCCTCGTGGTGGTGAGCCTCCTCACGGCCCCGGAGCCGGAGTCGAGGCAGGCGTCGTTCTACGAGAGGCTCCAGACCCCGACGGACCCGGACGTGGGCCCGTCCGCCCGGGAGGTCGCGGAGGCCGGCCGACAATCCCTCCTCGTGAATCTGCTCCACCCCCGTCGGGGCGCCGCCGGTGTGGGCCTGCTGCGAGCCTACCGGGTGGACCTGCAGGGCTTCGCCGTGGGCTGGCTCATCGCCGCCGGCCTGGTGCTGGGGACAGCGCTCCTTCTGGGCGTGTAGCCGCCACGTGGGGTCGTCTTCGGACCCGCCTGCGATCCCCTGGCCGCGGGGGCCGGCGCGTCCCAGGCGGTGATTCCCCCTCGAGAGGGGCTAGAATCCAGGCCTGGCCATGCGCACCCACTGGAGGTCCCCGATGCCCGAGAGCCACGAATCCAACCGAAGAACCTTCCTCAAGACGTCCGCCCTGGCCGCGGGCGCTCTGGGGTGGCCCCGCTTCTCCATCGCCCAGTCGGGCCCCTCGCCCAACGGGAAGATCGGCCTGGCCGTCGTCGGCGTCGGAGGGATGGGCAGCTACGCCGTCAAGATGGCGGCCCAGGAGCGCTTCGTGGCCCTGTGCGACGTCGACGACCAGCGGGCGTGCCAGGCGTACGAGGAGCACCCGGACGTGCCCCGCTACAAGGACTTCCGGGTGATGCTGGACGAGCTCCACAAGGAGATCGACGCCGTCGCCATCTCCACGCCCGACCACACCCACTTTCCCATCGCCATGGCCGCCATGGAGCTCGGAAAGCACGTCTTCGTGCAGAAGCCCCTGGCCCACAACATCTGGCAGGTGCGCACCCTGAGGAAGGCCGCCCGCCACTACGGCGTCATCACCCAGATGGGGAACCAGGGCCACACCTTCGAGGGCATGCGTCGGATCAAGGAGTGGGTGGATGCGGGGGTGGTCGGCGACGTCTCGGAGGTCATCACCTGGACCGATCGTCCCAACCATCCCTGGTTCGTTCCCCCCGACCGCTTCCCCCCGACGAGCATGTGCCCGCCCGCCGACCTGGACTGGGACCTGTGGCAGGGCCCCGTGGCCGAGCGGGAGTACTCCCGGGCGTACGTGCCCATCACCTGGCGCGGGTGGTGGGACTACGGCTGCGGCTCCCTGGGCGACATCGGCTGCCACACCTTCGACGCCCCGTTCTGGGCGCTGGACCTGGGGGCCCCGACCCGGGTTCAGGCGTTCTGCGAGCCGCCGCCCGGAGAGGGCTTCATCACGATGAACTCGGTCGTCACCTACCAGTTCCCGGCTCGCGGCGACAAGCCTCCGGTGACGCTGACGTGGTACGAGAAGGGCTACGACGTGCCGAAGCCGAGGCGCTGGGACCCCGAGAAGCCCCTCCCCGAGGAGGGCGGCATGTACATGGAGGGGACGAAGGAAACCCTCTTCCACGCCGGCATGCGCCCCGACAGCCCCATGATCACGCCGGCGGAGCGCTTCATGGAGATCAAGGGCGAGCTGCGCGAGATCGAGAAGCTGCCCCCCGTGGGTGACGGACCCATCGAGGAGTGGCTCGCCGCGATCAAGGGCGACGGCCCCATGCCCGGATCCAACTTCGACTACGCCGCTCCCCTCACGGAGATGGTTCTGCTGGGCGCCCTGGCCCAGCGCACCCGGCGCACGCTGGAGTGGGACGCCGAGGCGATGAAGGTCGAGGGACAGCCCGAGCTC
>JASFRY010000389.1:0-4990 GCA_050114675.1 Gemmatimonadota bacterium
CGGCGGGTCGAGCGCATGCGCCACTGAGGGGCGGAGAGGGCGACCCTCGAGGCCCGGCCCCTCAGCCCTCCAGCGGCGTCTGCTGGTGGAAGGCCAGCTTCCATCGCCCGTCGCGCCGGACGTAGGCGCTGCTCACCAGCGCCCGGTACCGCTCGCCCTGGCCGCGCACCGCCGACGCCCAGTAGGTGAGGACCGCCACGTCGTCGGCCGGCCGGACCATTCCCTCCGCATGAAGGTCGAGGTCCTGCCACCGGGGTCCGGCCTCCACCGACGCCGCGACCTCTTCGCGGGTCATGACGCCGGCCATCTGGGTGAAGGCGATGAGGCACTCGGTGTCGACGTGCTTCCGGTAGGCGTCGGCTCCACCGGTCCAGAGCCGTTCTTCGATGTCGAGGAGGTCTTGCTGGAGGGGCATCCGTCACTCCTGGCAGGCAGGGACAGTCCTGCCAAGGTATGCCCGAAGCGTGTAAGGTGTCGAGGGTCTTTCAGCTCTCGACGCCGACCAGCTCGCCCAGCTCGCGCTCCAGCACCGGCTTGGACACCAGCCCCACCATCTCGAAGAGGGGCTCGCCCTCCTGGAAGAAGATGAGCGTGGGGATGGAGCGGATCCCGAAGTCGGTGGCCAGCTTGGGGGCCTCGTCGGTGTTCACCTTCAGGACCCGGACGCCCCGCTCCTGCCACTCCAGGGCGATCTCGCCCAGGATGGGCTCCATCATGCGGCAGGGCGCGCACCACTCGGCCCAGAAATCCACCAGGGTGATCCCGGGCTCGGCGATGAGCTCGTCGAAGTCGTCGTCGTAGGCATGGAGGACAGGGGCCTCCACCGCGGGCTTCTTGCTGCGAAAGAACATGGGAATCTCGCACCCGTTGGGGACTCGGCGTGGCTGCCGGAAAATATAGCGTCAGCTCCCCAATACGCGGACCTGGAAATCGGTGCCCTCCCACCGGCCGTCGCCGGTCCAGCGGAAGGTGAAGCGCACCGTCTCCCCGGCACCGGGCTCCACGTCCACCACGTGGACGCCCAGCCCCGTGTCGCGGGTCGGCGTGTCGTGGACCGTGGCCCAGCCGTCGGCGCTCCACCGCACCGTGGCCGGCGCCAGCACCTCGATGCGCAACATGCCGTCCCCCTGCATGTCCCGGACCTTGTGGTTGAAGCGCCACGGCGTCAGCGACGACCCCGTGCCGTCGCGCACGTACCGGTCCCGGGCGTAGGGCGGCATGTCGTAGATCTCCCCGTCGCGCAGGGAGCGCACCAGCTTCAGGTACTCGGCGTGGGCCCACACCAGGGGCATGGCCGAGCCCGACGGCCGTCCCCGGTAGAGCTCGCGCTCCGGCAGGTCGTCGGCGTCCCAGATCTGCTCGGGGAGCATGCCCCCGTCGCTGGCGAAGGCCTCCATGGCCCGGAGCAGCCTCCGGGCTTCGTCCAGGTTGCCCGCTGCAAGCTCGTAGTGGGCCCGCTCGCCGGTGAGCAGCGGCCATGGCCGGCCCACGCCGGTGCCGTCGAAGGGGGTCCCGTCCTCGTGCT
This sequence comes from Gemmatimonadota bacterium, assembly GCA_050114675.1. Classification (GTDB taxonomy): domain Bacteria; phylum Gemmatimonadota; class Gemmatimonadetes; order Longimicrobiales; family Gaopeijiaceae; genus SZUA-318. The sequence goes on from JASFRY010000389.1 coordinate 1,526, forward strand.
CCCCGTAGCCGTCGTCGTTGTAGCGGTGCCAGGACGGACCGTGGGGCGTCTCCACGCGCAGCAGGGCGTCCACCACCCGCAGCGTGTCCACGATGCGGGGATCGTCGGGGGCGCGGAGCCCGAAGCGCACCAGGGCCAGCGCATCGGTGCTCACGATGTTCTCCGCCGGCTCCTCGCTCTCTCCCGGGGGGCGGTTCTTGACGGGGACGTAGCCCGCCAGCGCCGACGCGTCGTCTCCCCGGTCCGGCGCCGCAACCCGGATGTAGTAGCCCGCCACGCCGTGGCGGCGGGCCAGCTCCGTGTCCTGGACGTAGATCCATCGCTCGATACAGGCGTTCCAGGCGTCGGCGGTCTCCCGCAGGTACGTGGCCGCCTCGCCCTCGCCCATGCGCCCGGCCAGGGCCGCGGCGGCCAGCAGCGCCGTGATCTCGGTGGCCAGGGTGAAGGGCGTGTAGCCCGGGTCCTCCTCCCACCGGTCCTGCTGCGTCACCGGCCCGTTGCGCACGATGAACGACGCCGCCTTGCGGACCATGGGCCAGAACCCCTCCAGCTCGTCGCCCTCCAGCACGCCCCGGCGCCATGCCTGGTCCACCAGGAGGACCGGGAGCGCCGTCTCGTCCATCTGGACGCCGGTCCAGTACGGTTCGCCCTCGATCCACATGTTCTGGGTCCAGCAGCCGTCGGCCTCCTGGGTGACGCGGAGCCAGGCGAGGGCGTCGCGCACCTCGTCCTCGGCGCCCAGGGCGAGGAAGCCGCCGGCGGTCTCCACCATGTCCCGGGACCAGACCAGGTGGTAGCCGCCCAGGTCGTCGTCGCCCTTCGAGAACCCCCAGGGGATGGAGAGGCTGGCCACCGTGGCCCCGTCCAGCGTCTTGTCCTGGTGGGCCTTCAGCACCATGGCGCTGGGCGCCCACAGGCGGGCCTCGCCGTCGGGCGCGGTGTGGCACCCGTGCCAGGCCCGCCAGGGCGCCACATACGGGGCCGGATCGGCTTCCGCCAGGGCGGCCCGGGCCTGGAGGGCGGCCTCGGAGGGGCTGCGTCCGAAGGAGAGGGCGAGAAGTGCCCCACCCCCGTCGTCCAGCGCCAGCTCCCCCACCAGGGCCACGTTCCCCTCGGGCGCCTCGTCCCAGGCCCACGCCAGGCGGCCGTGGGCGCGGAGGTCCTGCCACCCGTCGCTGGCGCCCACGTAGCCCACGGAGCGCGCCGTCCACTCCGGGTCGGCGAAGAGGGCCAGGGTCAGGCCCGCGCGGCGGGCGAATAGGCCGGGGACGCCCTTGTCGTCGTCGAGCCACGCCGTGTTGCCGGCGCCCCGGTTGCGGATGTGGGGCGCCAGGAGGGCGTGGACCCGGTAGTCCGACGCCGCGCCCTGGAGCGCCTGGAAGGCCACCCGCACCAGGAGGACCGGGCGCCGCGGGTCCGTCCACACCGTCTTGCGGATGCGGTAGCGGCCCCGGCGGCAGGTGTTGGTGAGGACGTAGAGGGGCACGCCGGGGTGCGGCCGCTCCACGCTGCACGACGTGTCCCGCTTCTCCTCGGAGAAGAAGCCTCCGCCGTCGGTGACGATGAGGCCGAAGTCGCGGGTGTTGGCCAGGTCCGGCCGGGGGTAGTAGACCTCGTCCACGATGCCGTGGGAGAGGGTGAACCACACCGGGCTGTCGCCGGACAGGGCCGTCCCCACGCCGTCCTTGGCCGACGACGTCCACCGGGCCTCGATGCCCGGCGCACCGAACGCCCGGGCCACCTCAGCCGCCCCTTCCGCTGCTCTGTGGACGGGTCCGTCGCCCCTCCTCCCACGTCCTCGCGCGCTGCCGTCGTGCGTCCATCCGCGTCGTCTCCTCGGGCCCCGGGTCGTCGGTGTCCTGCCGAGGGTCGTATCGCGGCAAGGTGAACGAGGTTCCTCGGGTGGCTCCCCGGGTGGTCAGGCGGGTACGGTGAACGACGTCCCCTCGCCCTCGTTGCCGGAGCCGTGGAGCATGACCCCTCGCCTCGCCCTCGTCCCCGCGCTGGCCCTCCTCGTCGCCTCGCCCCTGTCCGCCCAGGACACGCCGCCACCCCCGACGTCGCGGTGGGTGGTGGAGGTGGAGGGCGGCCCCGCCTGGCAGAGCTACAACGACGTGGAGATCCCCAACGACGGCACCGCCACCCGCTTCTCCCTCTACGACCTGGCGGGCGCGGGTCCCTGGCCGGCGGGCCGCGTGTACCTGACGTGGAACCTCAACGCACGCCACGGCCTCCGGCTCCTGCTGGCGCCCTTCTCCCTCACCGAGACCGGCAGCGTGAGCGGGATCGTGGATTTCGCGGGGGCGACCTACACGCCGGACCAGCCCGTGACCGGCACGTACACCTTCAACTCCTACCGCCTCACCTACCGCTACCGCTTCCACCAGGGGGCGAAGACGACGGCGTGGATCGGCTTCACGGCGAAGGTCCGCGACGCCGTCATCCGCCTGGAGCAGGGCGGCACCATGAGCGAGAAGACCGACCTGGGCTTCGTGCCGCTCCTCCACCTGGCGGGGGACTGGCGCCTGTCGCCACGCTGGCGTCTCGGCCTGGACGTGGACGCCCTGGCCGGCGGGCCCGGGCGGGCGGAGGACGTGTCGCTCAAGCTCGGGCGCGATCTGAACCGCCACTGGTCGCTCCACGCCGGGTACCGGATGGTGGAGGGAGGCGCCGACGTGTCCGAGGTCTACACCTTCGCGTGGCTGCACTACGCGGTGGTGTCGGTGGTGTGGCGGCCTTAGGGAGGCGGGCTCAAATCCACCTCGCCCAGATACCGGTCGAACCAGTCCAGCGTCTCCTTGATGGTCAGCGTGCGCGGCATGAGGTGCCCGGCCTCGTAGACGATGTGGCGCTTCCGGTCCGGAGGGGTGCCCAGCAGGTGGAAGAGCGGGTTCTGGGACGTCTCCAGGGGAAAGAACTGGTCGTAGCGTGCGTTCAGCATGAGCACCGGGACGGTGACCCGGGGGGCGAAGTTGAACGGGTCGGCCTCGGGCAGGGCTCTCTGGAACTTCAACCCGGCCACGTTGAGCACCGCGGCCTTGATGCGGGGCTCGACGGCGAGCATGAGGGGACCCATGCGGCCGCCCCAGCTCACCCCGTAGTAGCCCAGGTCGTCGGTGCTCACGTCGTCCCGCGTCTCCAGGTAGTCGATGGAGCGACTGAGGTCGCGAGCCCACGAGATGACGAAGTCCCGGTAGGTGACCGTCTCGCTGGGTAGGTCGTTGGGCATCTCGGGCGTGCGCCGGTCCAGGATGCCACGGAAGACGGGGTGCACCACGGCGCGGCCGCCCTTGACCAGGAAGCTCCAGTTCAGGGGCTCCTCTTCATCGATGGAGTCGACGAAGAAGCCGAGGGACGGGGGGAAGAACATGACCGTGTGATAGGGGGGCGCCGCCCTCCGGGGGAGGTACACGTAGACGATGGTGCGCCCGCTGCCGTAGGCCGCGTCGAAGGTGACGCGTTGGC
>JASFRY010000390.1:0-4989 GCA_050114675.1 Gemmatimonadota bacterium
GCCTCCGGGCACGCCCACCACGATGTGGCGCCCCCTGCGCGCCAGCACCTTCTGGTTCCCTTCGAGATACGGCCCCCCCACCAGGTCCAGGATCACGTCGGCACCCCGCTCCCCGGTGAGGGAGAGAACACGGGCGGGCCATCCGTCCTCGCCCAGGATCGGGTGCTCCAGGCCCAGGGCCTCGGCGCGCTGGAGCTTGGCGGGTGTTCGGGACGTGCCCAGGACCCGGGCACCGGCAGCCACCGCCATCTGGAGGGCCGCGGTGCCCACGCCGCTTCCCACCGCGTGGATCAGCAGCGTCTCTCCCCGGGACAGCTTCTCCTGGAGAAAGACCGCGTCGAAGGCGGTCATGAACACCTCGGGCACCGCCCCCGCGTCCTCCACGCTGACGCCGTCGGGCACCGGCACCGCGTTGTCGGCGGGGATGAGGACGCGCTCGGCGTACCCGCCGCCCCCGACGATGCCCATGACCGCATCCCCCTCCTTCCACCGTGTGACGCCCGGTCCCACGGCGTCCACGTGGCCCGCCACCTCCAGCCCCGGGATGTCCTGGGGCCAGCCGGCGGGCGCAGGATATCTGCCCAGGCGCTGGAGGAGGTCGGCCCTGTTGATCCCGGACGTGCGGGTCCGGACCCGGACCTGTCCCGCTCCGGGCACGGGGACGGGCAGGGAGCGGACGGAAAGCACCTCGGGGCCTCCGGGCTCGGCGGTGACGACGGCGCGCATGGTATCGGACATGAAACGCTCGCTTCTCCAGACGGCGGTCGGTGGACGGCGGTCGGTTTGGTGAGGGCCTCCCCCACGCTGGGAGCCTGTCCGAGCAATACAGCAGGCCGCGTTGGGAGCGCCACGGCCCCAGATTCAAGGAGGTGCTCCGAGGGCGTAGCCGGAGCCACGTCGAGGGGCACCAACGACGAAGATGGGGCCGTGCCGCCCCAACCCACAATCGTCCAAGTGAATGTCAAGCACGTTGTTGAGGGCGCACGGGGGTCGCGGACTGATACGTCGTTTCTCCTCCTCGCCGTAGCGCTGCTACGACTCGTCGTCCTGCCTCGTCTGAGCCTCGCGAACCCCGTGCGCGCGACCTGTTGTATTACTCGGACAGGCTCCTACCTTCCCACCCCACACGCCTCCAGGCGATCCCATCCACCTCCGATGCGAGGTTCCCCGGTGTTCTTCCAGGTCGTATCCCTCCTGGGCGCCCTCCTCATCCTCCTGGCCTTCGGCCTCAATCAGACCGGTCGCATCCGCCCCGGCCACGTGTCCTACGCGCTCATGAACCTCCTGGGGTCGCTCCTACTCCTCTGGATCGCCGTGGTGGATCGGCGCGCGGGATTCATCCTGCTGGAAGGCGCGTGGGCCGTCCTGTCCATCGTCCCTCTCGTGAAGCGTCCCACCGAGTCGGAATGACCAGGTCGTGCCGGCTCGGTTCGGCAGGCGCCCCGCCCCCTGCGCCCACGGCCCCACGCCCCTACGTTGTTTCCCATCGTCCTCGCCGCCCGAGCGCATAGCCGTCACCCATGGAACTACCGTTCGCTCTCGACCGTCCGCTGGTCTTCTTCGACCTGGAGACCACGGGCCTGGACAGGAAGAACGACCGCATCGTCGAGCTGGCCCTCATCCGCCTGAGTCCCCAGGGCGACGTCCTGGAGAAGGTGAGGCGCTTCAACCCGGGAATCCCCATCCCGGCCGAGGCCACCGCGGTCCACGGGATCACCGACGCCGACGTGGCCGACGAGGCGCCGTTCTGCGCCCGGGCCCGTGCGCTCGACGAGCTCCTGGAGGGCTGCGACCTGGCGGGCTTCAACATCCGCCGCTTCGACCTGGGCATGCTGGTGGCGGAGTTCGCTCGGTGCGGCATCCGCCTGGAGCTGCAGGGCCGCCGCATCATCGACATGCAGAACATCTTCCATCGCGAGGAGCCCCGGGATCTCTCCGCCGCCGCCCGCTTCTACCTGGGACGTGAGCACGAGGAGGCCCACACCGCCCTGGGTGACATCCGCACTTCGGCGGCGGTCCTGGGCGCCCAGCTCCAGCGCTACCCCGACCTGCCCCGGGACCTGGACGGGCTCCACGCCTACTGCGACGCGTACGCGCCCATCCTCACCGAAGTGGATCGCTGGTTCAGCAGCGAGGAGGACGGCCGTGTCTTCCGGCGTGGGAAGCACAAGGGACGCCCCCTGGACGAGATCGCGCGCCTGGAGCCCGACTACCTCCAGTGGATGCTGGGCGCCGACGACATGGACGAGGACGTCCTGCGCATCGTCCGCGACGCGATCCGTCGCGCCACGCCGACGCCCCCCACGCTGCCCGGAAACGAACCCTTTCCCGACCCCGACGAGCACCCATGACCAACACACGCACAGCCTGGCGCATCCTCGCCACCGCCACCGGCCTGGCGCTCCTTCTTCCCGTTGGCAGCGCGGCCCAGACGGCCATCCGCACCACCGACATGATGGAGCTTCGGCCCCGGAGCATCGGGCCGGCGGTGACCGGCGGGCGCGTTCACGACATCGAGGCCGTTCCCTCCGACCCCTCCACGCTCTACGTGGCGTCGGCGTCGGGCGGCCTGTGGAAGAGCACCACCCGGGGCCAGACCTGGGTCAACGTCTTCGACACCATGGCCGTGAGCACCTTCGGCGACGTGGCGCTTGCGCCTTCCGACCCGGAGATCGTCTACGCCGGCACCGGCGAGCAGAACAACCGCCAGAGCACGTCCTACGGCAACGGCGTCTACCGCTCCGACGACGGCGGCACGACGTGGCGCCACCTGGGCCTGGCCGAGACCCGCGCCATCGGCAAGGTCGAGATCAGCCCCGCGGACCCCGATGTGGCCTTCGTCGCCGCCGAGGGCAACCTGTGGGCGGCCACGCCCGAGCGCGGGGTGTACCGCACCCGGGACGGCGGCCGCACGTGGGACAAGGTCCTCTTCGTGGACGACTTTACCGGCGCCGTGGACCTGGTCATGAACCCGTCGGACCCCGACGTGCTCTACGCCGCCATGTATCAGCACCAGCGGCGGGCGTGGGGCTACAACGGCGGCGGGCCCGGGAGCGGCATCTACATGACCACCGACGGGGGCGACCACTGGACCGAGCTCACCGACGGCCTGCCCTCCGGTGACAAGGGCCGGATCGGCCTGGCCATCTCCCGATCCAACCCCCGGGTCCTGGAGGCCCTGGTGGAGTCGGCGGACCGCGACCAGCAGGGCACCTACCGGAGCGAGGACGGAGGCATGACCTGGGAGCGGGTGAACCCCCAGGACGGCCGGCCCATGTACTACTCGGAGATCTTCATCGATCCCAACGACCCGGACCGGGTCTACACCCTGGCCACCAGCTCGTACGTGAGCGAGGACGGCGGGCGGAACTTCACCGAGATCGCCCTGGCGCCCACCTACGACGTGGGCGTCCACTCGGACCACCATGCGCTGTGGATCGACCCCAACGACTCCAACCACCTCTACCTGGGCGGCGACGCCGGCCTGTGGGAGTCCTACGACCGGGGTCAGCACTTCCGGAAGATCAACAACTTCCCCATCGGCCAGTTCTACAACATCGCCGTGGACATGCGGGACCCCTACTGGGTCTACGGGGGACTCCAGGACAACCACTCGTTCATGGGCCCGTCCCGCACGCGGCGGTGGGCCGGCATCGTCAACGACGACTGGATGGAGATCGGCTTCGGAGACGGGATGTACTGGGAAGCCGATCCCCGGGACGCTCGCTACGCCTACGGCAGCTCCAACGGCGGCGCATTCTTCCGTCTGGACCCGGCCACCGGCGACATGCTCGACATCGAGCCCCAGCCGAAGCCCGGCGAGGCGCCCTATCGCTTCGACTGGACGGCTCCCTCGCTGCTGTCGCAGCATGACCCCGACGTCCTCTACATCGCCGGCAACCGCTTCTTCACCACCCGGGACCACGGAGAGACCTGGACGCGCACCGAGGACCTGAGCCGGCGCATCGACCGCGACACCCTGGAGATCATGGGCGTGAAGGGCGCCGACATCGCCATCTCGCCCAACGACGGCACCAGCAGCTTCGGCGAGGCCACCACCATCGGCGAATCGCCCCTGGATCCCGCCGTGCTGTGGGTGGGCTTCGACGACGGGAACCTCCAGGTCAGCCGCGACGGAGGGGCGACCTGGACCGAGGTGTCGCACAACGTCCGGGGCGTCCCCGACGGCACGTACGTGAGCCGCGTCGTCGCGTCGAGCCGCGGCACGGGCGTGGCCTACGCCACCTTCGACGCCCACCGCGACGGCGACTTCCAACCGTACGTCTTCCGCACCGAGGACTTCGGCGCCACCTGGACGCCCCTCATGGCCGACCTCCCGGACTTCGGATCGGTGAACGTCATCGTGGAGCACCCGGACAACGCCGACGTCCTCTTCGTGGGCACCGAGAACTCCCTCTTCGCCAGCACGGACGCGGGAGCCCACTGGGCCAAGGTGCCCAACCTGCCCACCACGCTGTACGACGACATCCTCATCCATCCCCGGGAGAAGGACCTGGTCATCGGCACCCACGGCCGGAGCGTCTGGATCCTGGACGACACCCGGCCCCTCGCCGAGTGGTCCGCGTCCCAGGGCCGGGCGGCGTACATCTTCCCCGTGCACCGCGGGACCCTCTTCCAGTACCGGAAGGACACGTCGTACCGCGGCAACGCCGACTTCGCCGGCCAGAACCCGCCCGACGGCGTCTTCGTGACCTACCGGCTGGGCGCGGGGAGCGGAGACGCCACGCTGCGCGTCACCCGCAAGGACGGACAGGTCGTGCGGGAGATGACGGTGCCCGCCGCGCCCGGGATGCACCGGGTGACCTGGGATCTGCGCCACGCCCTGCCGGGCCGGCCCGACGTATGGGAGCGCCACGCCGATACGGAGCTGGCACGGCCCATCGGCCAGCGGGGTCCCTTCGTGTCCCCGGGGACCTACACCGTGACGCTGGCGGCCCGGGGAACGGAGACCAGCCGGACCGTGGAGGT
>JASFRY010000391.1:0-4988 GCA_050114675.1 Gemmatimonadota bacterium
CGGACGGCGCCCACGCCCTCGACGACCCGCGCCGCCTGGTCCGGGTCCACGCTCCGCCCGAATCCGTGGCTGAGCACGACACCCACGTAGTCGGCCCCGGCGCGGTCGGCTGCCCGGGCGTCCTCGCCCCGGGTGAGCCCACAGATCTTGACGCGGGGCAGGTCAGCCATGGCCACGGTCCCGGCGGTCCACACGGGCCAGCGCCGCGGCGGCCTCGGCGGGGTCGCGAGCACGAAGGAGCGTCTCACCCACGAGCACGGCATCCACGCCCGCCTCCCCGAGCCGCGCCACGTCCTCGGCGCCGCGGATCCCGCTCTCCGAGACGACGGCGACATGAGAGGGTACGTGCTCCAGGAGGCGGGTCGTCGTGTCCAGGTCCGTGGTGAAGGTGGACAGGTCCCGGTTGTTGATGCCCACCAGGGTGGCGCCGGCCTCCAGGGCCCGGCGGAGCTCCGCGTCGTCGTGGGTCTCCACCAGCGCGGTCATTCCCAGCCCCCTGGCCTCCTCCAGGAGGCCGCGGAGGGAGGGATCGTCGAGGATCCGCACGATGAGAAGGACCGCGTCGGCACCGCCCGCCCGTGCCTCCACCACGTGGAGCGGATCCAGGGTGAAGTCCTTGCGCAGGATGGGGATGCCGACGGAGCGGCGCACCGCGCGCAGGTCCTCCAGGGAGCCGCCGAAGTAACGCCGGTCCGTCAGGACGCTCAGGGCCGCCGCGCCCGCTGCTTCGTACCCGGTGGTGAGCACCACCGGGTCCAGACCCGGCCGGATGTCGCCCGCCCCGGGGGACCGACGCTTGCACTCGGCGATGAGGGAGACCCGTTCCCCTCCGCGCAGCGCCCTCTCCATGTCCCGGACCGGAGGCGCATGTTCCAGGCTACGCTCCAGGTCGCCGGACACGCGACGCAGCTCCTCCAGCTCGGCTCTCTTGGCCGCGACGATGGCCGCGAGGACCCCCGGAAGAGCTCCTGATGCTTGCGTTTCGGGCAACGTTCGGGTATCCTTCTTTCGGTTGCTGTTCGGTTTCCCCGCCACCGGAGGGCGTTCCGATGCCCCTGACGAAGCGCCAGAAGGAGATTCTGGACTACATCGAAGGGTTCATCGAGGAGCGGGGATACGCGCCGAGCTTCGAGGAGATCGCCGCCTCGTTCGGGTACTCCTCGCTGGCGACGGTGCACGAGCACCTCAGCAATCTGGAGCGCAAGGGCTACATAAGAAAGTCCTACAACGAGAGCCGGTCCATCGAGCTGGTGCGCTCCGGGTCCGGTGCGCCCAGCGTGGAGCTTCCCCTTCTGGGGGCCGTGGCCGCGGGCCTTCCCATCGAGGCCGTCCCCGACACCGAGTCCCTGGCCGTACCCCCCGACATGGTCCGCCGCCAGCGGGACAACTACGTCCTCCGGGTCGAGGGCAGCTCCATGATCGAGGAGCAGATCCGGGACGGCGACTACATCGTGGTCCAGGCGCAGCAGACCGCCGAGGACGGCGAGATGGTGGTGGCGCTCGTGGGCGGCGACTCGGCCACGGTGAAGAAGCTCTACCGGGAGCCGGGAAATCGCATCCGCCTCCAGCCGGCCAACCCCACCATGGACCCCATCGTAGTGGACGCCCGGGATGTTCAGATCCAGGGCATCGTGGTGGGCGTGATCCGCAAGTACTGAGGCGGATCCAACCGCCGGAGCGGGTGCTCCTGCGCTCGCCGCCGGCTCCGCTGCCCGGACCCCGGCCCCAGGTCAGCGGCTGCTCGCCTCCCTCAGCCGTTCCAGGACGTCGAGGGCCGCGCCCGAGCGAATGGACTCGACCGCCACGTCCGCCGCCTCCGGGAGAGTGCTGGCGCGCCCTGCCACATAGATGGCCCCTGCGGCGTTGAGCACCGTGGCGTTGCGCGCTCCCCCCAGCTCACCGCGCAGGGCTCGCAGGATGGTCTCTGCGTTCTCCTCGGGCTCCCCCCCCCGGAGCCCCTCCAGGAAGGACTCGTCGGCCCCCAGCTCCTGGGGCGTGATGCTGTACTCCCGGATCCCGGTGTCCGAGAGCTCGGCCACCCGCGTATGGCCCATGGGGCTGATCTCGTCCATGCCCGGAGCGCCGTGCACCACCAGGGCCCGCAGGTGGCCCAGCTCGGCCAGGGCGCGAACCACCAGGCCGAGAAAGCGGGGGTCCGCCACACCCACCACCTGTCGGCGTGCCCCGGCCGGGTTGGTGAGGGGACCCAGGATGTTCATGAGGGTGCTGATGCCCAGGCCCCGCCGAACCGGCCCCACGTGCCGCATGGCGGGGTGGAGGAGCGGCGCGAACATGAAGACGATGCCCACCTCCTCCAGGATCTCCCCCATGCGCTCCGGCGTCAGGTCGATGCGCACGCCCAGCGCCTCCAGAACGTCGGCGCTGCCGCTCCGGGAGGTGAATGAGCGGTTGCCGTGCTTGGCCACCCGGACCCCGGCCCCGGCGGCGACCAGCGCCGCAGCGGTGGAGATGTTGAAGGTCGTGATGCGCCCGCCGCCGGTGCCGGCCGTGTCCACCAGGTCTGCCGGGTCCCGGGCCGGGACCGGTACCATGGCCTTGCGAAGCGCGCGCACTCCGCCGGCCACCTCGGGGGGCTTCACGCCCTTGGCCCGGAGGCCGACCAGGAGGCCAGCCATCTCGATCTCGGTGGCAGAGCCGTCCATGAAGCGATCGAAGGCTCCCTCGGCTTCCTGCGCCGTGAGATCCTCCCCTTCGGCGACCTTCTCCATGAGCCGGCTGAGATCCACCGGACCACCCGCGGGGCTGCTGGCATCCACCACGTGTTCTCCTTCGAGAGCAACGGAAGCCGAAATCCTAATGGCGGCGCGGGTTTTCGGTCAATGCGACCCACCGCGGACTCGCTTGACATCGCCCCCCTCGGGGGTACCTTTCCGCCGTGGAAACCCCGACCTCCATCCGGCTTCAGCTCGTCGTGCACTACGACGGCGCCCACTTCCACGGCTGGCAGGTTCAGCCGGATCAGCGGACGGTCCAGGGTGAGCTGGAAGTCGCCCTCTCCCGCCTGGCCGACCGCCCCCGCTCGGTGGTGGGCTCGGGCCGCACCGACGCAGGCGTCCATGCCACGGGTCAGGTGGCGGCGGTGGACATGCCCGGGGGATGGACCCCGGCCACCCTCCACCGCTCCCTCAACGCCGTGCTGCCCGACGACGTCTGGGTGAAGGAGGTGCACCGCGTGCGGCCGGACTTCCACCCCCGCTACGACGCGGTGGCCCGCACCTACGAGTACCGCGTCGGGACGGTGCCCGAGGCACACTCTCCGTTCCACCGCCCCTTCTGCTGGGCTCTGCCCCGGCCGCTGGACCGCGAGCTCCTGGCCCGGGCGGCGGCACGCCTCCCGGGAACCCGGTCCTTCCTGGCCTTCTCCAAGGCGGGTCAGCCCGAGCGGGGGGACCGCTGCACCGTGACCCGGGCATCCTGGGGCGACTGGGAGCTGGGATCTCGCTTCATCGTGACGGCCGACCGATACCTCCACCACATGGTGCGCTACCTCGTGGGCACCATGGTGGACATCGCGTCGGGACATCGGGCCCCGGAAGATCTCTCCGCCCTGCTCGACAACGAGCCAGGAGTGGAGACGTCGCCGCCGGCCCCACCCCAGGGGCTCTTCCTGGCCCTAGTGGAGTATCCAGACCACGTGCGTATCGTGGATCACCCTGCGCAATCCGAATCCCGGAGTACGACGACCGCATGAAGATCTTCCTCGACACCGCGGACCTCGGCGAAATCCGCCGCGCCGCAGAAGCCAACCTCATCGACGGGATCACCACGAACCCGTCGCTCGTCTTCAAGGTCGCCGGCGACCGGGATCCCAAGGAGATCTACAAGGAGATCTGTGAGGTGGTGAACGGTCCCGTGAGCGCCGAAGTGGTGGGCACGGACAAGGAGACCATGGTGACGGAGGGCCGCAAGCTGGCGGCGCTCCACGACAACATCGTGGTCAAGCTCCCCCTCACGGAAGACGGCCTCAAGGCGTGCCGGACCCTGGTGGGCGAGGGGATCCGCACCAACTTGACGTTGTGCTTCTCCGTGTCCCAGGCCCTCCTGGCGGCCAAGGCCGGCGCCACCTTCGTCTCGCCCTTCGTGGGGCGCATCGACGACATCTCCGGGGAGGGGATGCAGCTCATCCACCAGATACGCCAGGTGTACGACAACTACGGATTCGACACCGAGATCCTGGCCGCTTCGCTGCGCCATCCCATGCACGTGGTGGAATCCATGCTCATCGGCGCCGACTGCGCCACCATGCCGCCCAAGGTCCTGTGGCAGCTGGCGAAGCATCCGCTCACCGACCGCGGCCTGGAGGCGTTCCTCGCCGACTGGAACAAGCTCGGCGCCGAGATCTGACACGCTTCGGACCGGAGGACGTGGCACCATGACGATGAGGCTCCCGGCAGCGGCGTCCCTGGCTGCTTTGGCGGTCCTTGCCGCCTGTTCGGCGGACGGAGGCGCCGTGGCCGATCAAGCCGAAGCCGCGGAGCAGCCCCCCGCCGCGTCGGCAGTGGCGGGCCCTGCCCCGAGCGACGCGCCGCCGACCTCTACGGCCTCCCGCGCCACGCCGCCCCAGGCCGCTCCATCCTCCTCGGTCGACGCGTCGCGCACCACGGCCATCGTCCGAGCCGCGAACCGGGTCTCTCCCGCCGTGGTCAACGTGAGCGTCATCGCCTCCCAGCCCGTCCAGTCACGGAGCATGTGGGAAGACTTCTTCCTGCCGCCGGGGGCACGGCGGCGCACCGCCGGGTTCGGCTCGGGCGTCATCGTGCGCTCCGACGGCGTCATCCTCACCAACGACCACGTGGTGCGGAACGCCCAGAAGATCAAGGTGACGCTGTCCGACGGACGCGACTTCGACGCCGAGCTCGTGGGCACCGACCAGGTCGCCGACATCGCGGTGCTGCGCATCCAGGGCGACAACCTGCCCGTGGCGCCGGTGGGCACGAGCCAGGGCCTCCTCATCGGCGAGTGGGCGG
>JASFRY010000392.1:0-4987 GCA_050114675.1 Gemmatimonadota bacterium
GTCGACGGGTCGGCCGCGCCGGGCACCGCGCCGTGGCGGAAGTTCTCGTCGGCCAGGGCCCGCGCGAGCTCCTGGGCGCCGGTGAAGCGGTCGGCAGGCAGCTTCTCGAGCCCCTTCCGAATGGCTGCGTCCACGTGGAGGGGGATGGACCTGCGCATGGAGGTGGCGGACACGGGCGCACCCTGGATGATCTTGCCCAGGACGGCCTGTGCCGTGTTGCCGAGGTACGGCGGCTCCCCCACCAGCATCTCGTACAGCACGCACGCCAGGGAATAGGTGTCCGACGCGGGTCCCACCACCTGGTCGCCGGTGGCCTGCTCGGGGCTCATGTAGTAGGGCGTGCCCACGCTGAGTCCCGTCTCGGTGAGGCGGCTGCCACCTGCCGCACCCACGGCGATGGCGATGCCGAAATCGCTCACCACCGGCTCCCCGTCCTGGAGGAGGATGTTTCCCGGCTTGATGTCCCGGTGCACCACGCCGTGGCGGTGCGCGTGGTCCAGGGCATTGGCTACGGCGGTGGCGATGCGCACCGCTTCCTCCACGGGAAGCTGCTTCTCCCGGGCCAGGCGCTGGGCCAGGGTCTCTCCCTGGACGTAGGGCATGACATAGAAGAGGAAGCCGCCGGCCTCACCCGAGTCGAAGAGGGGGAGGATGTGGGGGTGCTGGAGGTTGGCGGTGGTCTCGATCTCGGTGAGGAAGCGCTCGGCCCCCACCACGGCGGACAGCTCCTGCTTCAGGACCTTGAGGGCGACGCGGCGGTTGTGCTTCAGGTCGGTGGCCAGATACACCGTAGCCATGCCACCCTCGCCGATCTCTTCCTCGACGGCGTAGCGTCCCTCCAACGCGGCGTTCAGGCGATCCAGGACGGAGTCGTTCATGGGCCGGACTCGGAGAAAGGGGCAGGGCGGATCTCACGTCGCAACGCGCAAGGTGCATCGCGTGCCAGGCCTGCGCCAGAAAAATCCACAGGCCACGGCACCGCGTCCCTTCCCCGGCGAGCGGGGTGCTGCGACCCCGGTGGACTCCCCGCTCAGCCTGCCGGGTCCGACCCGTCGTACCGCTCCACGTGGTTCTCGTAGACCCGCATGATGCCGTCGGGGATGGTGTCCGCCGCGGGCGCGTCCAGGGGGATCAGCGCCAGTGTGCAGTCTTTCCGCCACTGGGCGATCCATCCTCGGCGGCCGGGGAAGGACGCCATGAGCTCCCGGTCCCGCGCGGTGCTCAGGTGGTTGGCGTGGATCACGTCGTCGCCGAGGTCCGGACGGTTCAACGGCCACCAGCGCACGAAGGGCGTGGAGGGCGCGGACATGGCGGGATTGCAGGGCAGCGCGTAGGGCATGGTGGAGAAGACCACGGCGTCGTGGATGTTCCGGGCGGCCAACACCTGTCCGGGGACGTTGCTCAACGTCGCCGCGCTGAAGACGGCCCGAAGCCGGGCGGGCCAGTAGAGCACCATGGAGCAGGTCACGAGCGAGATGCCGAGCGGCACCGCCAACCGGCGTGCCATGGGGATGCGGCGTCCGGTCGATACGGCCAGGGTCCGGAGCCCCATGGCCGACAGAACCACCAGCGGCAGGGTGAGCTCGGCGTAGTGTACGGGGCCCAACGTGTCGATGCCCGCGTCCTTGAGGGAGGCGTGTAGCAAGAGGAAGAGGGCCAGCGAGGCCCAGAATACGCGCCCGCGCCGGACGCCCAGCGCCAGGGGCACGAGGAGGAACGACGTCGGCCAGCCGAACAGCGCCGGGCTCAGTCGGATCAGGCCCAACGCCACGCTCCTGAGCGTGAGCGCCGGCCCGCGGAACGCCAGGTCGGATGCGGAACCCGCCTGGGTGGGGTCCAGGCCACTGAACCGGAAGGCGTTGGCCCGGGCGTAGTCCACCCATGCGGCGTAGGGCGTCCTGAAGACCGATCCCGTCTCTGCTCCATGGAGCCCGAGGAAGAGGGCGGCCAATGCCGCGGCGGGCACCATGAAGGCTACCAACGCCGCGCCCCGGCGGGGATCGTCACTGCGTCCCTTCAGCCACAGGACCAGGAACGGCAGCCCCACGCCCAGCGCAGCCAACGGGCGGACGAAGAACGCGACGCAGAACGCCACGGCCAGGGCGGCGCTCATCCGGGGTGGCGCCGGCGTCCGGCCCGAGCGCACCGCCAGATACGCCACCCACGTGAGTGCGGCCAGCGTGGCCGTGTGGGAGAGCTGCGTGGCAGCCAGCAGCTGGGGCAGAGGGCTGGCAAGGAAGAGGACGGTGGCCATCTGGGCCCACGCGCGTGACGTCATCTCCCGGGTGAGGAGGTACAGCCCCGGCACGGTCGCCGCCGACAGCAAGGGGTTCACCAAGCCCGGTGCGCCCAGCGCGACACCCGGGGCCAGGAGCGCCGGCCACCCCAGGAAGTACTGGCTGAACATGCGCCCGTCGTTCACCACGAAGGCGTGGTCGAAGAAGAGCTTGAGGGGAGGCGAGGGAGCGGTGAGGTGGCCGGACAGGAGGATGCGGGCGGAGAAGCGGTAGACCGACTCGTCGTCCGCGATGTCGGCGCCGGAGAGTACGAAGATCCGGAGGAGCAGCGGAAGGAGGAAGCCCAGCCCCGCGGCCACGGCCAGGAACCGCCCCTCGTCCCACCCCCTCCACGTGAGGTCCGGCGGCGCCAGACGCAGCAGCCCCACCGCGAGCAGCGCAGTGCCTACAGCCCCGAAGGACACGAAGTAGGCCAGGAACACCAGGTAGGCGTGGGTGGGCTCCTGGGTACTGCCCAGGCGGAGCGCCCACCCCTGATACACCGTCCCGATGGCGTAGAAGGCCGCGGCGAGGAGGGCGGCAAGAATGAGCGGCAGGGCGGCACCGCGCCGCCGCGGAGGGGTCACGGCCCCGCGGCCTCCACCGTGAAGGTGAACATCATGCCCGAGTGGAGATGCTCGGCGATGTGGCAGTGGGTCATCCACTTACCGGGGTTGGACATGTCCACCAGGAGGTCCACGGTGGAGCCCACCGGGACGATGGTGGTGTCCTTCCACACCAGGTCGTCGTTGGGCACCCCGTCCATGGACAGCACCAGGAAGCGCTGGCCGTGGATGTGGATGGGGTGGTTCATGGGGTGGAAGGAGACCGGATTGTTGTAGATCCGGATCTTCACCACGTCGCCCTGCTCGAACGTCCAGTGGATGTCCGAGTTCTCTGCGCCGGTGGCCCGGTCCCGGAGGATCCACGTGACCTGCTCCGCCGTGGACAGCCAGTTCATCATGGGCATGGGGTCGTTGAACTCCACCGGCGGCTTGTACAGCGTGTCCATCTCCATGGCCTGGACGATGGGCACCGGCAACCCCTGCACCCGCACCGTGGTCTCCAGCTCCTTGTCCGGCGCCTCGTCGAAGTACGGCCGGAAGCGGGCGATGTCCTCCTCCACCGCCTTGTTCTCCCGCAGCGTCTCGAAGGCCTCGCCGTAGTCGGGAGAGGCGGGCTCGTCACTCACGTCCACCATGGCCAGGGTGTCCACGTGGGGGTAGAACTCACCCCGGAAGTGGTTGATGGCCTGGATGGTATTGGCGATGGCCACGCGCCCTGGCTCGTCGAAGCGCACGTCCACGATGTAGCGCTCCGCCGGGGCGATGATGACGCCGGGGACCCACTCCTCCCGCTCGTACCGGCCCACGTCCGAGGCCACCACCTTCACCTTGGCGCCGCCGAACGTGACGTTGAACGTCCGGCTGTTGGCCACGTTGGTGAGGTAGAAGCGCACGACCTCACCCTTCCTGGCCGTGAGGTGGTAGTCGGTCTGGCCGTTGACCAGCATGACGTTGCCGAAGCGACCCATGAGGGCGTGGGTGGGCGCGTCCTTGCCGTAGGGGATGGGGCCCTGGTCGTCCATGAGCATGTCGTCCACCACGAACACCTCTTCGCGGTTGGCGGGCCCGTAGTAGTCCGGGTCCGGCGACGTGACCAGGAGGTTGCCGAAGAGCCCCATGTCCTGCTGTACGTCCTCCCGGACGTGGGGATGGTACCAGTACATGCCGGCGTCGGGGACGTTCACGTGGTACGTGAAGCTCTCCCCCTTCTGGATGGCGGCCTGGGTCACACCCGGCACGCCGTCGTAGCGGTTGTCGATGCGCACCCCGTGCCAGTGGATGGTGGTGGGCATCTGGATCCGGTTGGTGACCCTCACCACCACGGTGGCCCCCTTGGGCGCCTCGATGAGGGGGCCGGGATACTGGTCGTTGTAGCCGTACATCACCATCTCGTGCCCGTCGATGGTGCGGCGCACCATGGACACGGCGATGTCCAGGGTGTCCCCGTCTCCCAGCGACACGGTCTTCGAGGGCTCGGCCTCGGGAAGCATGGACGGGTCCATGCCCATGCCGGGCAGGAACGGCTCCACCACGGGGACCAGGTTCTCCATGCCCGGGAGCATGGGCATGGTGGGATCCATGGGGACCATCCTCCAGCCGCCGGACATGTGCATGTCCATGGGGCCCATGTCCATGGAGGGCTCCTGCGCGGAGGCGGGAGCCGCCAGGACGAGGAGAGCGGCGATCAGGGTGCCACCCGAGCCCATGATGAGGCGTGGGAGGCTGCGGCGCGGGCCCTCGGCGTCCTCCGCGCCGCTCCCCGGGGTGTGGATGTCGGAGATCCCCGGCAGCATCAGCGATACCCGTACTTGGCGCAGAGCTCCTGCTGGAAGGGCCCATGCCCCGCCATGGTGTGCATGAGGCCGCTCCGGGACACGCCCCGCATGACGATGGGCCCCGACCACATGGCGGCCCCGGGATCGGCGGAGCCCTCCAGCGTCACCACCACCAGGAACTTGTTCCAGTCCACGCGCCCCTGGACCGACAGATCCGCGTCCAGGGCGCCCAGGCGCTCCACATGGTCCACCTGGGTGGTGGTGAGCCACGCCACCAGGACGCCGTTGGACGGCGCCTCGAGCCCCTGCAGTTGGATGCTCACGTCGTACACGTAGGAGCCGTCGGGGCCCAGAGCCACGCCGAAGGGTG
>JASFRY010000393.1:0-4927 GCA_050114675.1 Gemmatimonadota bacterium
TCGTCTGATAGACAACAGGGGGCCGCGAGACAGATGACCGCGGCCGGAGATTCTGCGGGCCAGGACCACGCCGGGAGCGGGGTGCGGCCCGAAACGAGGGGGGGTAGCGACGTATGATCAAGAGGCTCATTGCCATGGCGGCGGTCCTTCCGCTGCTCGCGTCCTGTCAGGACGCCACCGGGCCGATGGGAACCTCGAACGTAACGGTGAAGCTGACCGATGCGTCGGGTGACTTCGTCTCGACCGTCGTGACCATCGACGGCATCTATCTCCAGGGCGGGAACGCCGGAAACGATGCCGGCCGCGTCTGGCTCAGCCAGACTCCGGTGACCACCGATCTACTCACGTTGGCAAACGATGTCATCGACCTCGCCGAAAGCGTCGAGGTGCCCAGCGGCCATTACGCGGATCTGCGGTTCGTGATCAGCGGTGCCTACGTGGAGGTGGACAACGGCGACGGAACGACGTCTTTCTACGCCACCCCGGGCTACGACCAGCTGCCTGAGGGCATAACGGCCGACGGCTCGCTCCAGATGCCGAGCTACGCCGCGTCGGGCCTCAAGGTGAAGTTCGACGGCGGCGCGCTGGACGTCACCGGAGCGCAGGAGATCATCCTCGTGGACTTCGACGTGGCCCAGAGCTTCGGCCACGACACGGGTGGCTCCGGCGGATGGGTCATGGACCCCGTGATCCGTGGCGCCAACATGGAGCTGACCGCGGGCACGACCGTGACCCTCGCGGTGGCCGACACCGTCACGCTGCCCGAGATCGGCGGCACGCAGGTGGAGCTCGGGGACTTCACGGCCGTGCTGGACGACGGCGAGGGCAACACGAAGGAAGCTCCATTCACCTCGGTGGACGGCGTCTTCACCGCCGCCTTCCCGTATCTCATGACGGGGACGAGCTGGTCGCTCCAGGTCTCGGGTCCCGACGGGCTGACCTTCACGACGGACCCGGCACTCCCCATCGACGTGACGACGTCCTCGGGACAGACCGCACAGTTCGACCTGGTCATCACCTCGGCCGCACCGGCGACACCGTAACGGCTCCCGGGGGCGAGCACCCCTCCCCCCAACGATGACCACGGCCCTACCACCAGCGCCCATGCCGGTGGTAGGGCCGGAACTGTTCAGGGCCACGACGTCGAGGACGCTACCGCCTCGGTTGCATCTCCTTGGCCAGGTCCTGGAAGGTCGCCCGTGCCGTGGGTGTGGGCATGGCCGTGGCCAGGCTCGGGGATGACGCGGCGCCCACCTTCAGCATGAGGAGCGCCAGGCCCACTGCCATGTCTCCCTCCTGGAAGTTGCAGTGGCCGTACCGGAAGATGGGAAGCGCACTGTGCTCCGCCGAGGCGCCGCTGAGCAACGCCTTGAGCCGGTACCAGGGCTGCTGGACGAACTGGACGACCTCGTCGCCCGTGGTGTGGAGGCTCACGTAGGGCATGGCCAGGTCACCGCTGGTCTGGTAGTCCGCGGCTACGGCCGCTCTGGCCCCGGGGTCGGCGCTGATGCGCTGCACCCGCCAGTTCAGACGGAAATCCTGCCCCGAGCCCGAATACCACCGACGCGTGTTGTCGAACGGCTGGCCTCCGAGCTTATCGATGGCATCGTTCGTGGCGAACACGTTGTACCAGAGGATCCTCTCGATGGCGTTCCACAGGTCGGCCGGATCGTCCGACGCCACGGCGACTCCCGCAACCTTCACGAGCTTGCGCGCCGACACCGGGTTGCCGAGAACGGCGTCCCGAGCCGCCGGCATGTACACATCTTCCCAGCCCAGCATGACACTCTCATCCACACCTTCCGGCGTCACCTTGCCGGCGAAGACGCGGGGGAAGAAGTAGTTGAACACGACGTTGAAGTCGCCGAAGTAGTCGAGCTGCTTCTGGAAGTTGCCCGTAGGGCCGCACGTGCTCAGGGCTCCCTGGAACACGCCAGGGTAGCGCTCCGCGGCCAGCGTGGTAACGGCTCCGCCCTCGGATGCGCCGGCGATGAGCACGGGCACCGGTGCTCGCGCTTCGTACCGCACCTTGTCCGCCAAAATCACCATATCTCCGACGCCTTCCTTGATGGCCAGTCCGTTCACCCGGTAGCTGGTCGATGCGAAGCCGAAGCCCTGCTGCATGACGAAGGGTGCCAGCGTGGCGGCCTCCTCGGGGATGGAAAGGTCCAGGCCCGCGAACGTGTACCCGTGCGCATACACGATGAACGAGCCGTTCCAGGCCGCGGGCCAGCAGATCTGGTAGAAAGCCGTGGGATGGTCCGGATCACCCGTTTCATACTCAACGGGTGCCTGACATCCGGTCAGTCCCGATGGTACGGGGACCAGGGTGGGTGCAACCGTCGCGGCGGCCGCTGCGGGCTCCACCGCCGAATCCACCGCCTCGGGATCTGTCGGGGACTCGCAGGCCGACAGCGCCGTCAGGGCGAGCGCTGCCAGGAAGAGTGGGGCGCACCGGGCCCCCCGGATGGGCGCCTGCCTTTGGGACTGTCTCGAAGAGAACATCAGGACCTCCTGGCTCGAGAACCTCTTTCGGTTTCGAAGCGAGGGTCACGCCTCGACGACGGAGCGACGAGGGTGAGACGGCAGCAGCGGTGCCGGTCTCGTCGTTGGGCGGGCGTCCTGACGGAGCGCAGGGCAGGCGGCGGGGCATGGAGCGGCCACAGGGAGTGCCGGATTCCCTCCAGGGCCAATCTGGGCACGAGGGATTCCGTCGGGCAAGAGAGGAGGTCGCTGAAGTGACCCTGGCCCGATGAGCCCCGTTTCAATACCGGGAGGCCTTCGCCAGATTCCGTGAGCCGCTGTGCCGGCCACGCTCGAACCCATCGGAGCCCGGACATCCGGGCCTTCATACCAGGAAGAGATCCATGACTTTCGTATCCGACCTCGAACCCAAGGCGCTGTGGGGCCATTTCGACGAGATTCTCACCATTCCCCGCGGGTCGAAGGAAGAGGACGAGATGCGGGCCTTCGTCGTGGGCGTCGCAGAGCGGAACGGCCTGGAGCACAGCGTCGACGCCACAGGGAACGTGGTGGTGAAGAAGCCCGGAACGGCCGGCAAGGAAAAGTCCCCGGCGACCGTCCTCCAGGCGCACCTGGACATGGTGAACGAGAAGAACTCCGATGTGGAGTTCGACTTCGCCACGGACGCCATCCGGCCGGTGCTGGACGGGGACTACCTGACCGCCGAGGGGACCACCCTGGGCTCGGACAACGGAATCGGCGTCGCGGCCATGCTCGCCATCATGGAAGCCACCGATCTCGTGCACGGGCCCCTCGAGTTCCTCTTCACCATCGACGAGGAGACCGGGCTCACAGGAGCCGCAGGCCTCGACGCCTCCCTCCTCTCCGCAAAACAGCTCGTCAACCTGGACTCGGAGGAGGAGGGCACCCTCACGGTGGGATGTGCCGGGGGCGCCGACACCGACCTGACGCTCTCCCTGGACACCACGTCATCCCCGGCCGGCTCCACCGCACACAAGGTGAAGCTCTTCGGCCTGAACGGGGGACACTCGGGTGTGGACATCCACCTGCAGCGCGGAAACGCCGTCCAGCTCCTCGCGCGCATGCTCAACGCGGCGGGCCACCCCGGCTTCGTCGCAGACATCGAGGGCGGCAACAAGCACAACGCCATCCCCCGGGAGGCCTGGGCCACCGTGGTGATTCCCGAAGGCCGGACCGGAGACTTCTTCGAGCGCCTCCAGGCCCGGTTCCAGGAGGTGAAGGTCGAGTTCGCCGTGCCCGAGCCGGGGATGAAGATGAGCGTCGACGAGGTGGCCGTGCCGGATACGGTGTGGAGCGCCGATGCCGGCGCGAGGGTCCTCCAGCTCCTCGTGGCCCTGCCCCACGGCGTCCTGGTCATGAGCAACGACATTCCCGGATTGGTGGAGACCAGCACGAACCTGGCGGCCGCCAAGCGTGCCGACGGGTCCTTGAAGGTCCTCATGAGCTCCCGCTCGTCGGTGGCGTCCGGCCTGGACTGGATCAGGGACAAGATCCAGGCGGTGGCGGCGCTGGCCGGCGCCGGCGTGGACCATCACGACGGCTACCCCGGGTGGAAACCGGACCTGGACTCCCGACTGCTCGGTGTCGTGCGCTCGGTGCATGGCCGGGTCCTGGGATCCGAGCCCAAGGTGGAGGCCATCCACGCAGGCCTGGAATGCGGCCTCATCGGAGAGATGGTCCCGGGCATGGACATGATCTCCATCGGGCCCCAGATCGAGTTCCCCCACTCCCCCAGCGAGCGCGTGAGCGTGGACTCCGTCGGTCGGTTCTACGCCCTCCTCACCGAGACCTTGAAGGAGCTGGCAGGATAGCGGCGCACCCAGGCGTTTCGCGCGGCATGCAGGGAGCCCCGCTCGTGGTGGTCGTGAGCGGGCTCGTCCTGCTGTCGTGCCCTCCCGCGATGGCGGCGGGTGCCTCCCCGGGGCGAGAGGCCGTTCCGGCGTCGGTGGGCGACACCGTCCCGGCCGCTCCGCATCTCTCGTGGAGCCCCGAGAGGCCGACGCAGGGAACGCTCCTGGTCCTGCGGGTGACGCCGGCGCCGGGCACGGTGCTGGAGGCGGTGTCGGGAAGGGCCGGCGGAGAGACGCTCCA
Source organism: Gemmatimonadota bacterium (assembly GCA_050114675.1). Classification (GTDB taxonomy): domain Bacteria; phylum Gemmatimonadota; class Gemmatimonadetes; order Longimicrobiales; family Gaopeijiaceae; genus SZUA-318. The sequence goes on from JASFRY010000393.1 coordinate 4,597, forward strand.
CTTCTACCCGGCGGACGGCGGCGTCCTGGCATCGCTGGCCCCCGTCCCCGTGGACGCGTCGGGCAGCGTGGGCGCAGCCCTCACCGTGCGCTACGCCTCCGGTTCCACCGACTCCATCAGAGCCTCCATCCCCGTGCGGCCCGGGTCGTACCACCACGAGGAGCTCACGGTGGCGCCCGAGCTGGGCTCTCCTTTGAGCAAGGAGAACCGGGCCCGCCTGGCCGGAGATCAGGCCGAGGCCCGGGCGGTGTCCCGTGCGGCGGAGCAAACGGGCCGCCTCTGGACCCGGCGCGCCGTCCTCCCACGGGACGCCCGGATCACCGGCGGCTTC
>JASFRY010000394.1:0-4923 GCA_050114675.1 Gemmatimonadota bacterium
GAGGCCCGTGGGCGTCCGCTCCATGGCGGAGAGATCCACGTGGAGCTCGGGGGCGAAGGTGATCTCCTCGGGCTCGGTGGGCCCGTCGGGGGGAGGAGGCGCGCTGGCGCATCCCGCCACGAGCGCCGCCGCCGCAGCGGACAGGACGGCCCTCGGGAGTCTCATGCGCCCGCCTCCGCCTCGGCCGCGTCGTACACGACCCTGCCTCCGACGATGGTGAGCAGCACCTTCACGTCCTTGAGGTGCTGGGGATCTGTCTCCAGGGGGTCGGCATCCAGGACGGCGAAGTCGGCCAGATAGCCCTCCTTCACCATCCCCAGCCTGTCCTCGGCCATGCCCACCCAGGCGTTGTTCACCGTGTAGGCCCGCAGCGCCGTCTCCACGTCGATGCGCTCCTGGGGGAACCAGCCGCCTTGCGGGGTGCCGTCGAGCGTCTCCCGGGTCACCGCCGCGTACATCCCCTGGAGGGGGTTCACGGTGTACCATGCCGCGTTGGTGCCGGGCCAGTCCGAGCCGAAGGAGAGGAGCACGCCGGCGTCCTGGAGCGTCTTGAAGGCGTAGGCCCAGCGTGCCCGCTCGCCGATGCGCTCCTCCATCCAGCGCATGTCGTCGATGGTGTGATAGGGCTGCATCTCGGCGATGATCCCCAGCCTCGCCTCGCGCTCCGCCGTCTCGGGCCCGCGCAGCACCTGGTTGTGGATGATGGCGAAGCGCCGGCCGTCCCGGGGCCCGTTGACCTTCTGGACCTCCTCGTAGATGTCGAGGATGGCGTCGATGGAGGCGTCGCCGATGGCGTGGACCCGGGGGTTGAAGCCGGCCGAGTCCGCGCCGAAGACCAGGCGGCGCATGTTGCCCGGAGGCATGTAGCCCGATCCGTTCCCCGTGACGTAGCCCGTGTTGGTGGCGTCCCGCCACGCGCCCCTCACTCCCGTCGTGAGGTACGGCTCGTAGAAGCGGGCGGAGGAGTTGCCCATGATGCCGTCCATGAAGCCCTTGAGCCCCTGGTAGCGGATCCAGTCGTCGCCGAAGCCCTCGGTGATCCCCGCGTCCCGCATCTCGTCCCAGGTGTCGATGACAAGGCGCATGTTCACCCGGGCCGTGAGCTCGCCGCGCTGGCGGAGGCGGTGGTAGACCTCCACCTGGTCCGGCGGCGTGATGTCGAAGAAGGTGGTGACGCCGTACCGGGCCAGGTCGGCCAGCGCCGCCCGGGCCTCGGCCAGCTTCTGCTCCATCGTCTTGGGCGGTATGGCCGCCTGGATGCGCGCCGCCGCCGCCTCGCCCACCCGGCCCGTCGGCGTGCCGTCGGTGCATTCCACGCCGGCCCACGAGCAGTCCGCGCCGGCGGCCTCCAGGGCAACGCCGTTGGCCACGATCTGGGAGCGGTCCCAGTTCCAGAGCAGCGCGGGGTTGTCGGGGGACAGGGGATCGAGAAGCGTCCGGTCGGGGCGGAACGGCTCGGCGGCGGCGGCGCCTTCTTCGCGGCCGGTGGACGACCGGGCCCACTGGGCGTAGGCGCCCCACATGCCCCCGACCATCCAGGCGCCTTCGGGCAGGCGGGCAGCGGTCCGGCGTACCGCCTCCTCCATCCCCGCCGCGTCAGACACCTCCAGGAGGTTCACCCCCAGGAGAAGCTCGCCGGCCCGGTTGAAGTGGGTGTGGTTGTCGATGAAGCCGGGAGACACGAAGCGCCCCTCCAGCTCCTCCACCTGCGTCGCGGGACCCCTGAGGCGGAGGACCTGGTCGTCGGTCCCCACGGCCACGATCCGGCCGCCGCGCACCGCGACGGCCTCGGCGAAGGGACGGGCTTCGTCACCGGTCCAGATCCTCCCCGACGCCAGGATGAGGTCCGCGGCCGGGCCCTCCGGGGCCGGGCTGCACCCGGACAGGATGGCCGCCGAAGCCAGGGCCAGGACAGCGAGGACGGGACTACGGGAGGCCATGGGTCGACTCCGGTGAAGGCGAGGGACATGGGGGGACGACACTATCCCGAGGGGGCGGCCGGGAGCAAGGCCCGTCGGCATGAAAGCCCCTTCGGCCCTGGGTGGTAAGCCGGGGGGTCCAGGCCACCAGCGTGCCGCCCAGACCCGTGGGGAGGGGCGCCTCACTCGCCCGGGAGGCGCCCCTCCCGGTCCACCAGCCAGGCCGCTACGTCCCGGCGCAGCGCCACCAGGGACGCAGGCTCGGGAAGGAGCGCGTCTACCTCCGTGAGCTGCTTGGCCCCGCCGCTTCCGGCGTGGAGCTCCCCGAGGAGCGTGCGGGCCTCGGCCCGGACGCGGTCGCCGGACCGGTGCAGGACCAGGGTCGCCAGGGCCTCCCGGACGCTCTGGTCTTCTTCGCTCCCCTGCCCCTCCTTCTTCGCCACCCGGAGCGCCACGCTCTCGGCTGCGTAGATCTCCATGGCGACGTCGGCCAGCGAAGCCAGGAACTGCTGGAGGTCCGGGTCCTTGAGCTTGTCGGGACCGACGCCCGAGAGGGTCTCCCCCACCAGGAGGAAGTAGACCTGCTTGAGTCGGGCGACGGCTTCCAGCGCCGGCGTCGCTCCGCCCCCCAGCCCCTTCCCCCCGGCCATCTGCTTCAGGGCGTGGAGCTGCTTGACCGCGTCGAGCGCCCCCTTCCCTCCTCCCGCCGTCAGCTTCTTGAAGATCGTCCGCTGGGCGTAGAGCCGGCAGATCTCGTTGGTGCCCTCGTAGATGCGCGTGATCCTCGAGTCCCGGTACATGCGCGCCGGCTTGTACTCCTCGCTGAAGCCGTATCCCCCGAAGACCTGGACCGCGACGTCGGCGAGGCCGTTGTACGCCTCCGAGCCGTACACCTTGGCCAGGGCGCACTCGGCGCTGAACTCCGAGAGCGTTTCGAGCCGGGCCTGGGGGCTGATGGTGCCTGCAGCCTCGAGGCGCTCCAGGGCATGGTAGACCAGACCGGCCGTCCGGTAGGCCACCGATTCGGCGGCGTAGGCCCGGGCCGCCATGTCGGCGAGCTTGCGCTGGATGAGCCCGAACCTGGCGATGGGAAGCCCGAACTGGACCCGTTCGGCGGCATACCTGGTGGCCGTCTCCACGGCCACTTTCGCGCCGGTGGCCGAGCTGGCCGACAGCTTGAGCCGCCCCATGTTGAGCGTGCAGAAGGCCACCTTGTGGCCCTTCCCGATCTCACCCAGGACGTTCTCCACCGGGACCCGGACGTCCTCCAGGGCCACGGCGCACACCGACGAGCCGTGCTGCCCCAGGAGGTTCTCGGGCTCGGCCACCGTGAGGCCCGGCGTGTCCCGCTCCACCAGGAAGGCGGTGAAGTGCTCGCCGTCCACCTTGGCGAAGAGGACGAAGAGATCGGCCCACCCGGCGTTGGTGATCCACTGCTTGGCGCCGTTGATGACGTAGTGGGTGCCCGCCTCCTCCAGCACGGCCCGGGTGCGGATGTTCATGGCGTCGGAGCCGGTGGAGGGCTCCGTCAGGGCGAACGCCGACAGGATGTCGCCCTCCATGCAGCCGGGGAGGTACCGCTCCTTCTGCTCCGGCGTGCCGAAGAAGACGATGGGAAGGGTGCCGATGCCCTGGTGCCCCATGATCATGGGTCCCAGGGGACCGAAGTCGGCGCGGGTGGAGAGCATGCCCGTGACGGCCAGGACGTTCAGGTCCAGGCCGCCGTCCTCCTCGGGCACCTCGGCCATGAAGAGGCCGAGCTCCGCCGCCTTCTTGAAGAGACCCCGCGACGTGTCGGGATCCCGCTGCATGAGCCGGTCCATGGCCGGCTGGACCTCGCGGGCAGCGAAGTCCTCCACGGCCTGGATGAGCATGCGCTCCTCTTCCCCCAGGTCGTCGGGGGTGACCACGGCGTCGGGCTCGGTGGGCCCGGTGAGGAACGACGCGCCCTTCTCCCTCGTCTCCCCGGCCAAACGCCTAGTCCCCCGCCACGGGTTCGGCGGCCTTCCAGCTCGCCACCAGGAGATCCCGGTTCAGGCGGGCGATGAAGTCCACGCTGATCCCCTTGGGACACGCCTCCTGACAGGCCCCGTGATTGGTACAGTTGCCGAAGCCCTCCAGGTCGTGCTGGGCCACCATGTCGACCACACGGGTGTAGCGCTCGGGCTGCCCCTGCGGGAGGATCCCCAGGTGGGCCACCTTGGCCGCCGTGAAGAGCATGGCCGACGCGTTGGGACAAGCCGCCACGCAGGCGCCGCATCCGATGCACTGGGCCGCATCCATGGCGAGGTCGGCTTCGTGCTTGCGGATGGGAATGTCGTGCGCGTCGGGGGCGCTTCCGGTGCGCACCGAGATGTAGCCGCCGGCATCGATGATGCGGTCGAAGGAGGCCCGGTCCACCGCCAGGTCCCGGATCACCGGGAACCCGGTGGCGCGCCACGGCTCGATCCAGATCTCGTCGCCGTCGTTGAAGATGCGCATGTGGAGCTGGCAAGTGGCCACCATGGTGCGGGGACCGTGGGGCACGCCGTTGATCATCATGCCGCAGGTGCCGCAGATCCCCTCGCGGCAATCGTGCTCGAAGGCAATGGGCTCCTGGCCGTTCCGCGTGAGGTCCTCGTTGACCAGGTCCAGCATCTCCAGGAAGGACGCGTGCTCGCTCACGTCCTTCGCCTCGTAGGTCTCGAAGCGGCCCTTCGCGCTGGGTCCGTCTTGCCGCCAGACGTGGAGTGTGAGGTTCATTACTTGTAGCTCCTCGTGGACAGCTTCACGTTCTCGAACTCCAAGGGCTCCTTGTGGAGCTCGGGCTTCTCACCCACGCCCTTGAACTCCCACACCGACGTGAAGGCGAAGTCCTCGTCGTTCCGTTTGGCTTCGCCGTCGTCGGTCGTGTGCTCCACGCGGTAGTGGGCACCGCACGACTCGTCGCGGGTCAGGGCATCCCAGCACATGACCTCGGCGAACTCCAGGAAGTCGGCGACGCGTCCGGCCTTCTCCAACGATT
>JASFRY010000395.1:0-4919 GCA_050114675.1 Gemmatimonadota bacterium
GGTGATCTACCCTTCCCTGGCCTCCATCCAGGCGGCCTTCCCCCACCTGGACCCGTCCATCGTGAAGAACGACCTGGCCTATCCGGCCATGCTCGTCTTCCTGCCGTCCGGGCTCCTGGGGCTGGTGGTGGCGTCGCTGGCGGCAGCGTACATGTCCACGGTGAGCACGCACCTGAACTGGGGTGCCTCCTACGTGGTCGACGACGTGTACCGCCGGTTCGTAGCCCCCGACCGGGAAGAGCGCCACTACGTCGCGGTGGGCCGCATGGCCACCCTGGTGCTGGTGGTCCTGGCCAGCGCGGTGGCGCTGTGGCTCCAGAATGCCATGCAGGCCTTCCAGATCCTCCTGCAGATCGGCGCGGGAACGGGCCTGGTCTTCCTCCTCCGGTGGTTCTGGTGGCGGGTCAACGCGTGGAGCGAGCTGGCCGCCATGGTGGTGTCGTTCGGCGTGGCGCTCTATTTCGGGGGGGCACTCTCCCTGCGTCCGGTGGGCGTGGACTTCATCCTCGCCTGGCCCGTCCCCGCCTGGAGCGCCTCCACGCGCCTGGTGACCGGGGTGGCCATCACCACGGTGGGCTGGCTCGCCGTGACCTTCCTCACCCGTCCCGCCAGCCGCGCGACGATGCAGGCCTTTTACGACCGCATCCATCCCATGGGACCGGGGTGGAGGGGTGCGGGCATCGAGCTGGCGCCGTCCGATCCCGCCGAGAGTCCCACCGCGGCGTTCCTGGCGTGGTTCCTGGGATGCCTGGTCATCTACGCCGCCCTCTTCGGGACCGGCTACGCGCTCTACGGCCGGCACCTCCTGGGCGGGGTGTTCCTGGGGGTGTCGGCCATGGCGGCGTGGGGGGTGCTCCGCCTCTTGCCGCGGGTGGGGCTGCGCTAGTGTCCTGTACCGGACACTAGGCGAGCTCCTCGAAGGACGCGCCCGCCGACGGAACCGCCACGAAGAGGCGGTCGTCCAGATCCTCGGTGAGCCCCCGAGCCTCGTAGTAACCCGATACCAGCGCTTCCAGGACGCCGTCCAGCGTGGACGGTGCCGTGAGCGCGACGATGCATCCACCGAACCCTGCACCGGTGAGGCGCGCCCCGGCGGCGCCTCCTTCCTTGGCCAGGGCCACCAGCTCGTCCAGCTCGGCCGAGCTCACGTTGTAGTCGGTACGGAGGCTCCCGTGGGAGGCGTCCATGAGCATGCCGAACGCCATGTGATCGGCCTGAAGGAGGGCGTCCTGGGCGTCCGCCACCCGCTGGGCCTCGGAGACCACGTGCCGATACCGCTTCAGCAGGTTGCCCGAGAGGACCTCCTCCCCCAGGTCCAGGGCAGCCCGGGTGCCGTGGGCCGCCATCACGGCACCGTAGCCCCTGCCGGCGCGGCGGGGCAGTGGCGCTCCGCGGGACGTCAGCGCGCCTTCCACCAACGCCAGCGCCTCCTCGCATTCGGACCGGCGGCGGTTGTAGGCGGCCTGGGCCGGACCCGACTTCTCTGCTCGTACCCCCGTGTCGGCGACCACGAACCGCCAGTCCACGGGCACGGGCACGTGATGCATGCGCAGAGGGGAGAAATCGATCCGGGCCGCGTGACCCGCGCGGGCGCCGGCGGAGATGGCCTGGTCCATGCCGCCGCCCCGGGTCCCGGTGAACCGCTCGGCGTCGGCCATGAGGCGGGCCAGCTCGAGCGCCTCGAGCCCCACCTCGTTGATCCGGCTCAACGCCAGCCCCACGGCCACCACGAGCGCCGACGACGAAGACAGGCCCGACGCCACGGGCACGTCCGACGAGACGAGTCCGTCGAAGCCCCGGGCGATGGCGTGCCTCCGGGCCAGCTCCCAGGCGGGAGCCTTCAGGTAGTTCTCCCACGCTCCCTCGGGGCCCCGCTCCAGGGCCACGCCGATCTCGTATTCCACGGAGGGGAACTCGGCACGCACGTTGGCCAGGCGAACGAGGCCGTCGGACCGGGGCCTGAGCACGATGCGCACCTCGCGCTGGAGCGCCGCAGGCAACACGGGAAGGTCGTTGTAGTCGGTATGCTCGCCGATGAGGTTCACACGCCCGGGGGCCCGGGACAGGTGCGTGGGAGGCGCGCCGAAGGTGCGCGCGAACCGGTCGATGAGGCCCTCGGTGCTCACGCCCGGAAGATCTCCAGCTCGGGCCATGCCTTCCACTTGCCCCGCGTGAAGTCGGGGAAGTCCACCGGCCGGCTCCCGTTGGCCACCGACCATACCGAGAGGGGCTGCACGGCGGAGATGGACGCGGCGTCGTACACGTTCATGTCGGTGGGAAGCCCCTCGTGGAGGCACTTCACCAGCCGGTAGTCCTCGATGAAGTCCATACCGCCGTGCCCGGCACCCTGCGACATCCGGTCCAGGTCCTTCCAGAGGGGATGATCGAACTCCTCCAGGTACGCCGCCATCTCCTCCCACTGGTGCTGCGGGCTGCGCCCCTCGATGTGCAGCCGGTCAGGGTAGCCGTGGAAGAGCCCGCGCGTGCCCTGGACCTTGTGGATCCGGGAGTAGGGCCGGGGGAGGTTCGTGTCGTGCACCACCGCGATGGTGCGTCCCATGGCCGTCTTGATGAGGCTGGTGTTCACGTCACCCAGGACGTAGACCTCTTCGCGCTTCGGATCGTCGGGCGGATAGTGCTCCCTCGCCCACTCCTGGAGGCCCCGGGACGGGGAGCCCATGGACACCAGGTACGCGAAGCGGTCCCCACGGTTGTTGTCCATGACGTTGGCAACGGGTCCCAGGCCGTGGGTCGGGTACAGGTTTCCGTTCCGCTGGGTGGAGTGCCAGCGACGCCACAGCCCCTCGTGGGCGTCCTCGAACTTGATGGCCCGAAGGTCGTGGAGGTATCCGCACTCGGCGTGGAGGATCTCGCCGAACAACCCCTGGCGCGCCATGTGGAAGACCAGCATCTCGGGCCGATCGTAGTTGCAGTTCTCCATCATGACGCAGTGCTTCTGCCGGGCCTCGGCGGTCTCCACCAGCTTCCAGCAGTCCTCCAGCGTGTAGGCCGCCGGCACCTCCGTGGCCGCGTGCTTTCCGTTCTCCATGGCGGCGACGCACACCGGCACGTGCCACTCCCACGGCGTCGCCGTGAACACCAGGTCCAGGTCCTCCGTCTCGCACATGCGCACGAAGTCGGTGTCGGTGCGCCCATAGAGGCGGGGCCGGGGGCGTCCGTCTTCGGCGACCCACCCCGCCACCTCCTCCAGGCGGACCTCATCGATGTCGCAGAGGGAGACGATCTCGACGCCGTCGAGCTTGAGGAAGTTCCGTACGTGGGAGCCGCCCTGGAGTCCCACCCCCACGAAGCCGACGCGGACGACGTCCAGGGGGGGCGCGCGGAAAGGCTCGTCGGGGGCCGCCTCCCGCACGCCCGGCAGCCGGGCGGCGCCGGGTATCGGGACCCCTTCCGCGGCGCGGAGAGACAGGGGTGACAGGGCGCCCAGCCCCAGGCCCGCGGCCCCCATCTTGAGAAGATCGCGTCGGGGGAGCGACGGGCCCTGGCCCGAGGGAGTGTTGCTCATGGGACGCCTCGAGGAAGCGTGGGACGAGTACAGCCGCACCGCTGAACGTGGGCCCTCACGGGTCCCGGCTCAAGACCGGGGATTTCCCGACTTGACCGCTCGTGACCCCCCCCTACGTTCCAGGTGGACGAACCACCTCGACGGGCAACTCCCGCTCAAGGGAGGAGGGAACCCCATGCGCCGCTTGATCCCTGCCCTGGTCGCCTTCGCCTGGCTCGGTGCCTGCAGCAAGAGCGAGCCCCCGGCCCAGGAGGTGCCGCAGGGTCCAAACCGGGCTGATTCGGTGCAGATCGCCATGACCGCGTTCGACTCCACGGCCTTCGACACCATCACGTGGAAGACCGATCAGGAAGCGTTGGAGCGCGGAGGCCTGGTGTATCGGATCAGCTGCAGCAAGTGCCACGGCGATGGGGGCCGCGGAAACGGCAACTTCGTGCTCAACGGCGACACGCTCCGTCCGCCTTCGTTCCTGACCAAGGACTGGCGCTACGCCGACGATCCCATCGGTCTGCGAAGGCAGATCTATACGGGGAACGTGGTCGGCATGCCCTACTGGGGCCTGGTGGGGCTGAAGTATCGTGACCTGGATGCCGTGGCGAGGTACATCACCGGCTTCCTGCGGGTGAACTACGGAGAGAAGTAGCCTCCGTCAGGCCGGCTCCTGAGGGGCGACGCCCGTCCGTCCTGGGCGGGGCCGCCCCTCTGTCCCCCTGTCCCACCGCGGCTCACTGTGTGACCGGTCCCTCCCGGGTCAGACGATAGATGAGGAGCGCCGCCCGCTTGATCGCCACGGGAAGGGAGCTGAGGTCCAGTCGCTCGTCGGGCGTGTGGCCCCCTTCTCCATACGGTCCCAGTCCTGCCAGACCGTCCGTGTACGGAGCCACGAAGGAGATATCGGCGGCACCGCGCCGTGCGGGATCCAGCGCCGGCATGGGCTCGCCGCCCAGGGCCACGTTGATGTCCGACAGCATCTGCTGGAGCTCCCGGTTCCCTTCGGTGGGGGCCATGGCCGGGTAGCCGTCGGTGAACGTGATCTCGGCCGACGTTTGGGGGAGGTGGCGGGCCACGACGGCCCGCATGGCCGCCCGGGCCCGTTCGGTCTGGTCATTGGAGATGGTCCGCATGCCTCCGTGGACCACGACCCGGTTGGGCACCACGTTGGTCTTCCCGAACGCCGTGCCCCGGGTCTCCTCGGGATCGTAGCGGACCTCGGTCCCGCCCAGGATGACGCCGGCGTTGAACGTCAGGTACTCCTCGCCCCGGACCTCGTCGTAGAAGTCGTCGAGGATGCGCGCGGCCTCGAAGATGGCGCCTGCACCGGTCTCGTCGCTGAAGATCCCCGACGAGTGGGCCTGCTTGCCGTGGACCTCCAGTCGCCATTCGGTGGAGCTGC
>JASFRY010000396.1:0-4915 GCA_050114675.1 Gemmatimonadota bacterium
GCGCCACGGGTCGCCGGTGTGCGCGGCAAGCACCACCAGCGCAGCGCCGGCGGTCAGTCCGGCCAGCACGCCCAGGCCGTGGGTCAGGGCGTTGGCCAGCTCCTCGTGCCGGGCCCGGGGAGAGAGCGCGCCGCGGCGCACGCCTCTACTCGAACCGCAGGGCCACCACGGGGTCGAGCCGGCTGGCCCGGTACGCCGGGATGAGCCCGAAGAGCATGCCGGTGAGGACCGCCATGGCCATGGCCGCCCCGACGGCCCAGAGGGGGATTCGCGCGGGGAGGGGCGTCCAGTTCGCCACTGCAGCCGCCAGGCCCCACCCCAGGAGCATCCCGATGCCCGAGCCCAGCGCCGTGAGCACGGAGGCCTCCACCAGGAACTGCCAGAGGATCTCGCGGCGGGTGGCGCCCACCGCCTTGCGCACGCCGATCTCGCGGGTACGCTCGGTGACGCTGATGAGCATGATGCCGATGACGCCCACGCCGCCCACCAGCAGCCCCGCCGAGGACAGCGCCAGCATGACCAGGAAGAAGACGCTGGTCAGGCGGTTGAAGAGGTCAAGGATCTGCGCCGAAGCCACCAGGGCGAAGTTGTTCTCCTCCCGGGGGCCCAGGCCCCGCATGCCGCGCAGTGCCGCGATGACCTCGTCCTGGGCCTTTTCCATGCTCACCGAGTCCTCGGGGACCACGAGGATGGTGGACTGCCAGTCGGACTGTCGCAGCCGACGGATGGCCGACGTGTAGGGGAAGACGGCGAAGTGCTTCATGGCGGCGGTGAAGATGTTGGCCTCGGGCTCGAACACCCCCACCACCGTGAACGACTCCTGCGTGCCCCGGAAGACGTTGCCCACCCGCACCGTGCGTCCCACGGGGTCCCTCTGGCCGAAGAGCTCGGTGGCGAGCTCGGCCGAGATGACGACCAGTGCCCGGTTTTGCCGCACCTCGCCGGGCGTGAAGTCGCGTCCTGCGATGAAGTCGCCCTGGCTGTAGCGGGGCCATCCCGACGAGAAGCCCTGGGCCGTAACGTTGCTGACGCGGTGCCCCTGGTAGTCGAAGTTGACGTTGAACTGGAAGTTGTAGAGCGCCTCGTCGATGCCCGGGAGCGCGGCGATGCGCTCGGCTTCCAGCGGCTCGAGCTTGGGCTTGTTCCACCACGGAGGCCGGTCGTTGCCTTCGCTCTCCGAGCGCACGGCGGTGAAGTCGAACCGCATGACGCTGAAGTTGTTGGGCCCCTGCGACTCGAAGGCCGACATGACGCTGGTGCGGATGCCGGTGATGAGCGCCGCCATGGCCACCACCACCGAGACGCCGACGGCCACGCCCAGGATGGTCAGGGAGGAGCGGAGCTTGTTGCCCCGGATGGCCTCGTACGCGATTCCCAGACCCTCGGTGAGAGCGATCCAGGCCGGTGCCCCGTCGGGGACGCGCTTCTCGTCACTCATAGCGCAACGCGTCCACGGGGTCGAGCTTCGACGCCTGGGCGGCCGGGTACACCCCTGCGATGACGCCCACGGTGAGGCCCAAAGCCACGCCCAGGGCGATCCACTTGCCGCTCACCGCGGCCGGGAGGGGAGAGAGGGCTGCCACGAGCCAGGCCGCGGCGAGTCCGAGAGCCACACCGAATGCGGCGCCCACGGTGGACAGGGTCGCCGACTCGATGAGCACCTGGGTCAGGATGTCCCGGCGGCGGGCGCCCAGCGCCTTGCGAACGCCGATCTCCCGGGTCCGTTCCATGACCGACACCAGCATGATGTTCATGATGACGATCCCGCCCACGACCAGCGAGATGGCCACGAGACCCGGGAGCGCCATGAAGAGGATGCTGGAGATCCGGTTCCAGAAGCTGATGGCTTCCTCGGCGGTCTCGGCGGCAAAGTCGTCCTCGTCTCCGGGACGCAGCTGGTGGCGGGTGCGCATGATCCCCTCCACCTCCTGCTCCGCGTCGGAGAGGCGGTCGGGGTCCAGGGTCTGGATGACGATCTGGTCCACGATGCCCCGGGGGTTCGTCACCGACTGGATGGGGGAGCGCGCCGGCGCGATGACCTGGTTGTCCAGCGACTGCCCGAAGAGGGAGCCACGGGATTCCAGCACGCCGATGATGCGGTAGGGAAAGCCGCGGATCCGGAGCTTCCGTCCCAGGGGATCCAGGTCGGGGAAGACGACCTGGGCCGTCTCGGACCCGATGACGACGACGGGCGCGCCCGCTCCGGCTTCCTGGGGCGTGAACGCCCGGCCCCGCGCGATGGTCAGGTCCCGGATCTGGAAGATCTCGGGGGACGCACCCGTGACCATGACGCCGGTGGCCGTGCGGCCGTTGTCCCCGGTGGCGCTGGATCCCGTGATGCTCTCCACTGCGACGCGGGACGGGACCGTGAGCCGTTCCCGGATGGCGTCGGCGTCGTCATAGGTGATGCGGGGCCGCCGCATGCGGGCGCGCCACTCCTCCGGGCTGGTGTTGATGTTGACGCTGGGGTATCGCCGGAGCGTGATGGTGTTCACGCCGAAGACCTGGGAGGTGAAGTCCTCGCGGACGTAGCGGTCCATCCCCTCCACCACCGTCACCACCACGATGAGGAAGAGGACGCCCAGGATCACCCCCAGGAGACTGAAGAAGCTCTTCAGCTTCTGGGAGCGGATCTGCTGCATGGCGAGGGTCACGCCCTCCCACAGTTGCATGGCGTCTTCCTACTGGTCGGAGGCCGAGACCTGCGGGCCCTGGGCCTGCTTCACGGCGTCTCCATTGTTGAGCTGGCGGATCCGCTGGTAGGGTCCGGCCACCACGGTGTCGCCCTCCTGAACGCCGGACAGGATCTCGAAGTACTCCTGTCCTGCGATGCCCACCTTGACCGGGCTGAACCTGACCTTGCCGTCCTTCACGACGAACACGCCCTCCTCGTCCTCCGACTTGGGCGAGAGCTGTACCATGGCGGTGTCCCCACCGTTGGACGCTGCGCTGTCCGCCGCCGCGGAGTCGCTCTTTTCCCGCACCGCCAGCGCGATGATGGGCACGGAGAGGGCGTCCTTGCGGGTGGCCGTCACGATGTCGGCGGTGGCCGACAGGTCGGGCCGGAGCTCGGCCTCGGTGGGATCCAGGGTGAGCACCACCTCGAAATCGATGGCCGCTTGCTGCCCCGTGGTCTGCTGGGAGGGCGGCCGGATGGCGGAGTTGCCGATCTCGGTGACCTTCCCCGTGAAGGTGCTGTCCGGGAAGGCGTCGATGCGCACCGAAGCCGAGTCTCCCATTGAGATCTCGGGGACGTCGGTCTCATCCACCTGGACCACCACCTCGATGACCGAGAGGTCCGAGATGGTGAGGATCAGGCTCCCCGGGTTGTTCATGGTCCCGATGATCACCGTCTCACCTTCCTCCACGTTGAGGCGCGTGACCTTCCCATCCATGGGGGCGCGGATGACCGTCTTGGACAACCGGTCCTCGGCCTCGTCCAGGGAGGCCTGAGCCTGGGACGCCCCGTACTCGGCGGCCTGAAGCTGCGCCTCGGCCACCTCCACCTGGGTGCGCGCGTCGTCCACCTGCTGCCCGCTCACCAGGAGCGAGTCCCGCTGGCGGAGCGCCAGGAAGCGGTCCAGGTCCCGCTGGGCCCGGAGCAGGCTGGCCTGCTGCTGGGCCTGGGTGGCCTTGGCCTGGGACACCGCGGCGCGGGCCCGGGACACGCCGGCCTCGTACTGGGCCGGATCCAGACGCAGGAGCACCTGGCCCTGGTGCACGTCCTCGCCCTCTTCCACCAGGAGCTCGGAAACCTTGGCGGAGATGTCGGAGCTGAGCTCCACCGCCTTGCGTGCACGGATGTTCCCGCTGGCCGTGACGATCTCCACGAGGTCGCGGCGCTTCACGGGCTCCATGCGCACCTCGATGCCCCGATCGCGTGACTTGGCCATGCTCAGCGCGGCAGCCGATCCGAAGACGGCAACCACCAGGATGCCGATGATGACTTTCGTGCGGGTCTGCATGATCAGACGTCCCGTCTCTCAGCGAAGGGAGGTGCCCACGAGCGCCTCGAGGTCCGTAACGGCGTCGTGATAGGCGAACATGGCGGCCGACCGGTCCCGGTCGGCCTGGGCGAACACCGTCTGTGCGTCCATGAGCTCGACGAAGGTGATGGCCCCCACCCGGTACCGCTCCCGCGCCAGGCGGAGCTGCTGCTCGGCCTGGTCACGGTTCTGCTCCTCGAGGAGCGCGCTCTGGTAGAACGCCCGCACGCTGTTCAGCGCGATGGTGAGGTCCGCCGTGAGCGCGATCTCCTGCTGGCGGACCTGCTGAGTGAGGTCGTCCCGCTGGATGCGTGCCGCCTCCAGGTTCCTCTGGCGAGTGAACCCCTGGAAGATGGGCACGCTCACGTTCAGGCTCAGGCTCAGGGGTGACTTCTCGAAGTTGAACGGGAACTGGTCGTTCTGGCTCACGATGGACTTCCGCATGGCGTCGGTGAACGCGTAGCCGGTGCAGTCCAGCGGCGGCAGCGGGTCGGCCAGGCGGCTGTACAGGTCGTTGGTGGCCTGGCACTGCGCCACCTGGCCGGCCACCTGGGCCTTGGCCTGGGCGATCTGGAAGTCGACGTTGGAGGCCTCCCGCGTGAACCCGCTCCACCCCGTGGAGAGGGAGAGGGAGGGGAAGTAGGCCGAGCGCGCCGAGGTGACGCCGACGTCGGCGGCGTCCTTTGAGCGGCGCAGCGCGCGCAGGTCGGGGTTGCCGTCCTCGGCCCGTGAGAGGAGCTGCTCCAGGGTCCAGGTCGGCTCATCGAGCTGGAACTCGGTGGCCAGGGTCACGTCCTGGTCCAGGGAGACGCCCATCTGCTGGAGGAGGCGCATCCGCGCGGCAGCCAGGCTGTTCTGGGCCTGAAGCACGGCGACGCGTGCGCGGCCCACCTGGACCTCGGCCTGACCCACGTCGATGGGGGTGGCCG
>JASFRY010000397.1:0-4906 GCA_050114675.1 Gemmatimonadota bacterium
GACCACCGTCCGCGATCCCCGCTTCAGCGGCGACGGCGCGTGGATCGAGTGGAGCGTGGCCCGGCCCCTGCGCACGTCGTACGAGCGCGCCAAGGGCACCGACTACGCCGTGGTGCGCGTCCCGGTGGCCGGGGGCGCGGTCGACACCCTGGCGGGCCCCGTGGAACGCCGCTTCTCCCCGGTGTGGAGCGAGGACGGGTCCGCCTTCGCGTACGGCGACCGGGGTGACGTCTACGTCCGCTACGCCGACGGCGACAGCGTGGTCAACCTCACGGAAGGGCAGCGTCCCCAGGTCTCCGAGGACGACACCACGAAGGTGTCCTTCTCGGTGGAGCGTTGGAGGCCAGACGGCGGTGCCGTGCTCCTCGGCTCGAAGAAGGGCTACTACACGCTGGATCCCCGCAGCGGCGACCTGACTCTCGTCCTGGAGCTCCAGGGGGATGAGGACACCCGTCCCCGGCTGGACGTGCAGGGGTGGAGCCAGGACGGGCGCTACCTCTTCCTGAGCACCTCGGCACGGGATCACTGGGAGCGGGGTCTGGTGCGGTACGACCTCCAGGCCCGCCGCATGGACGACCTGGTGAAGAACAGCGATGTCTATGCCGACTGGCATGTGTCGGATGACGGGGCACGCGTCGTCTACCGCGGGAGCGACGGTGACCATCCCGACGACCTGTACGCCGCGGACACGGATTTCGACGACGTGAGGCGCCTCACCACCCTCAATCCCCAGCTCCAGGGCGTGGCGCTGGCCCACTCCGAGCTGGTGGACTACCTGGACGTGGACGGGAAGCGCCTCTACGGCGTGCTCTACTATCCGTACGGCTACCAGGAGGGCAGGAAGTACCCGCTGGTGGCGGAGATCTACGAGACGTTCTTCGACAACGGCTACAACGAGAACGTGAACATCCTGGCCGCCCAGGGATGGTTCGTCTTCCGTCCCTCGGTGAACCTGGTGGTGGGCCGTCCCGGGGAGGCGTGGATCAAGGGGGTCACCACCGGGATCAACAGCCTCATCGAGCGTGGGCTGGTGGACGAGAAGCGCCTGGGCGTGGAGGGGCAGAGCTACGGCGGGTACGCCGTGAATCTCCTGGTCACGCAGACCGACCGCTTCGCCGCCGCCGTGAACGTCTCGGGCAAGGTGGATATCATCTCGTTCCTGGGCGACAGCGAGAAGATCACCACCCGGAACTACAGCGCAGCCGAGGAGGGGCAGGACCGCATCGGCGCTACGCTGTGGGAAGCCCCGCTCAAGTACATCGACCACTCGGCGGTGATGTTCGCCGACCGGATCACCACCCCGCTCCTCCTCCTGTCCGGCGAGGGCGACTGGAACGTGCCGGCCACCAACGAGCGCGAGATGTACTACGCGCTCCGCCGCCTGGGCAAGGAAGTGGTGTGGGTGAACTACATCCGGGGCGGCCACGGCGCCGGCCGGGCCAGCACCGTGGAGGACTTCCACGACCACTGGCGTCGGATGGCCGACTGGTTCCGGGAGCACTTCGAGAAGGTGGACGCCGACGTCGAGGGTGGGTGAGGGTCGGCGCGGACGGGCCGGCGGCCTCTCTCAGCGACCGAAGGTTCTCTTGAGCGCCTCCCGGGCGGCGTGCACGCCGCACATGCCGTGCACGCCGCCCCCCGGAGGCGTGCTGGCCGAGCAGAGGTAGAGTCCGTCCACCGGCGTGGCCCAGGGCGAGAGGGAGAAGGTGGGGCGCGCCAGCGTCTGACGCAGCGTCGGGGCTCCGCCGTTCACGTCCCCGCCCACCAGGTTGGCGTCCCACGCCTCCAGGTCGGCCGGGGCGTGGACCCGGCGCGCGACGATCCGCCGGCCGAACCCGGGGGCAAAGCGCTCGATCTGCCGTTCCACGGCTTCTGTGGCGTCCCCTGACCACCCGTTGGGCACGTGGCAGTACGCCCACGCCGTATGGCCACCCGGAGGTGCCCGGGTGGTGTCGAACCGCGTGGGTTGGGCCACGAGGACGAAGGGAGCGGAGGGAGGGGCGTCCCGCCACGGTGCCGCCTCCGCCTCGGCGATCTCCTCCAGGGTGCCCCCCACGTGTACGGTTCCGGCCTGGCGGCACGCCTCTGCCGCCCACGGGATGGGGCCGTCCAGCGCCCAGTCCACCTTGAATGCTCCGGGTCCGTACCTCCACCTCCCCAGGTGCCGCCGGTAGGCCGGCGGGAGCCGGTCGCCGGCCACCGCGATCACCTGCCGGGGCGTAAGGTCCAGGAGCACGGCCGGCGCATCCCCCAGCTCCTCCAGCGAGGCCACCGGCGCCGCCGTCTCGATCACGCCTCCCAGGGACTCGAGGTAGGAGGCCAGGGCCGCCGTGAGCGCTCCGGCGCCGCCCCGGGGGAAGGGCCACCCCACGGCGTGGCCCGCGGCCAGCAGCACCAGCGCCACCGCCGCCGAGGGCGCCTGATCCAGGGGGAGCCCGGAATGGGCCGCGTTGCCGGCCAGGAGAGCCCGAGCCTCCACGGTGCGGAAGCGGCGGGCCACGCTCGTGGCGGGGCGGAGGGCGCGCACGGCGAAGCGGGCCATGAGCACCGGATTGCGCGGCGGCCTGAGCGGTGTGTCGAGAACGTGCTCCGCCAGCGTCGGCCAGGCGTCGACCAGGGGCGCGACCAGGTCGGTGTACGCCCCGGCGTCGTGGCCCAGGGCGGTCGCCGTCGCCTCCACGGACCGGTGGAGGGTGACCGCCCGTCCTTCATCGAGGGCGTGGGCCAGGGGCGTCTCGGGGTGCACCCATGCCAGGCCGTGGGGCTCCAGCGGGAGGGAGGACAGAAAGGGAGATCCGGCACCGAGAGGGTACACCGCGGAGCCCACGTCGTGGCGGTAGCCCGGCAGCGTCAGCTCCTCGGTCCGCGCCGCACCGCCCACGGTGTCGTTCGCTTCTCGGACCAGGACACGCAGCCCGGCCCGCACCAGCGTCACGGCGGCGGCCAGGCCGTTGGGGCCCGCCCCCACCACGACGGCGTCCCACGTCAACCGACTACGTCCCGGAAGAGGACCTCGCGGAAGGCCACGTCCTCGGCGGCCAGCACGAACACGGTGCAGGGGAGGCCGGCCGTGCGCTGCTGGAGCTCGACGTAGTAGTCGGTGAAGTCCAGATCCTCGGGGGCGGCCATCCCCATGAGGATGAGGTCCGCGTCCTTCGACGAGCTCCGGAGGATCTCGTCGAAGTGTCGGCCCCCCGCCACGAGGACGTGGGGCACCAGGCCCGTGCGGGTCTGCTCGAGCACCCGTTCCAGGTTTCTCCTGGCATCCTCGGCCGCCGACTCCGAGGGCACCACCATCTTGAGACGCACGTCGGCCCCCTGCCATCCCAGGCTCGTGCGCAGCAGGTAGCCCAGGATCATGAGCAGGGCGCCGTTGCCCTGGAGTCCGCCCCACCAGATGTCCACCCGCTTCCGGTCGCCGAAGCCCACCTGCTCAGCGTCCCGGACGATGACCACGTTGCGTCGGGACAGCCAGAAGTGCTGCACGAGGTTGCAGTACCGCTCCCGGAGCTCGCCCCGCTCCGAATCGCCCAGGAGGATGGTATTGGGCACCAGGGGCCCCAGGCCGTAGGCCTCCACCAGCACCTCGGCGCCGTGGAAGGGGTCTCGCCCGGACACCACGCGCACCAGCCCGTCGATGCCCCGCTTGCCCAGGTATTCCTGGATCTGGTGCTCCATGCTGCGCTTGCGGTCGTGGGTCACCGAGTCGGACGACAGCACGGTGGCAACGGTGAGGAGCCCCTTGTTGTTGTGGGAGAAGTCCGACGCCAGCTGCACCAGGTGCCACCGACGTGTAGGCGCTCCCGACAGGACCAGGAAGTGGGGCCGCCAGTTGCGCGGGTCCTCGGCGCCCATGCGCAGCTGCAGAAGCCCGGCTCGAGTGAGGGCCATCCACACCCCCCGCCGCACGTCGCCCCACGCCACCTCCAGCCCCCGCCGCTCCAGCCAGATGAAGATCCCCACCACGAACACGGCGGCGACCACGGTGGCCACCGGGTTGATGAGGAACATGACGGCTGCGCAGCCCGTGGCGCCCAGGAGCGACAGGATCCACGGGACCTGGAAGCGGGGGCGGAAGGAGGGGCTCCCCAGAAAGCGCTCCACGCCGGCGGCCACGTTGAGGACGCCGTACGTGGTGAGGAAGAACATGGTGAGCACCGGGGCGATGAGGTTCAGGTCTCCGTACCAGACCGCCACGAGCGCGATGCCCAGCGTGAGGACCGTCCCGGCCCTCGGGGTGTCGTCCGGGCCGCTCCCGCGCCCCAGCCAGCGCAGCGGTGGGGGGAGGATGCCGTCGCGGGCCAGGGCCTGGAGCACGCGGGGCGCACCCAGGATGCTCCCGACCGCAGAGGACAGGGTGGCGCCCCACACCCCCAGGAGGATGGCGTCCCCCCAGACTGCGATCCTCCTCATGATGAGCGGATCGGTGAGGAGGCTCTCCGTATCCGCTCTCATCACCAGGAAGAGGGGCAGGAGCATGTAGATGACGTAGCCGGTACCGATGGCGGCGAAGGTCCCCCGGGGGATGGACCGGCCCGGGTCGGCCAGGTCGCCCGACATGTTGACGCCGGCCATGATGCCCGTCACCGCCGGAAAGAAGACGGCGAAGACGCCCCAGAAGGACGCCGTGGGGTCCAGATCGGGCAGACCCGCACCCTGCGGCACCGGCCCTTCCAGCCCCCGTCCGAAGATCAGTGAGACGAGGGACAGGACGATGGCGGCCATGATGAAGTACTGGGCCCGGATGGCGACCTTGGCCGAGACCATTGCCAGGACCGCCACGGCCACCGTGGTGAGGATCCCCACCAGCCTCGGATCGGCCACCGGGAACGCCCGGTTCACCGACTCGGCGAAGCCCACCGTGTAGAGCGCCACCGAGAGCCCCTGGGCCAGGTAGAGGGGGATG
>JASFRY010000398.1:0-4895 GCA_050114675.1 Gemmatimonadota bacterium
GAGGTTTCTCCGACGGGGCAGGAAGTCGGTACGGCGCGCTGCCGCGGCCAGGCGGAGCGTCCACCCCGACCCCAGGTCCTGGACCAGGCCGCCACCCATTTCGGTGGTGCGCGGTGGGCGGATGTCGGGGCCCAGGAGGGTGAGGATCGTGGCCTGCTGGGTTCCGGACGGACTGCCAGAGTCGGGCCAGTCGACGCCGTCACCCACGAACCGGCGAACCTTCGAGGCACCGTCCTGGGCGATCACCTCGTGGAGCACGGCCGGGTCCATGGAGCCATTCAGCATCGAGGCGGAGCCGGTGAGGAGGGTCCGCCCATCGCCCCGCACGTCCCAGGAGGCCGCCACGATGCCCCCCGGCTGGAGGTACTTCGAGGGGAAGGCGTCGTTGGCCACGCCGGCTGCGTCGAGGAAGGCGGCATTCCGCGTCACGTTGGACGTGGGGACCTTCTCCCAATCGACACGGGCGCCGACCGTGATGCGGAGCCCCGGCGATGCGTTCCAGCTGTACTGGCCGAAGGCGCCGAACGTCGAGGTGGAGAACGACACTTCACTGGAGGTTCCTTCCGCGAACACCCCCGAGCTGGTCCCGAGGCTGGCGGCGTCGGCGAAGAAGAGGTCCCGGTCGCCGGCGAAGGCCTGGTCGAAGGTGTGCCGGGTGGCCCGGACGGTCACGCCCACCTTGGCATTCCCGGACGAAAGGGGGATGTGAACCGCGGGCGACAGGAAGATGTCCACCCGGGATACGCTGGCCGTGGAGCCCGCCGCGTTGCCCAGGGCCACGCCCGGTGTCACCAGCGTGGCGGCAGGCGCTCCATCGGCGTTGCCGTACACCCGGTCGCTCAGCGAGAGGCCGCCGAGGAATTCCATGGCCAGCTTGTCACTGTAGCGAGACGTGAAGGCCATAGCGGCCGACAGGTCCGTGGCCTCGTCGGGGAGGCCCACTCCGTAACCCAGGCGGCCCGGTCCGTACCCCTCGTACGTGCGGGTCAGGCGTCCGCCTGCGGCACGGAGCGTGAAGCGGCTCGACTCGCTCCACTTGTCCAGGCGGGCCATGCCCGACGCCCGGGTGACCGTCTCCACGTTGGGGGCGGTCAGGCTCTCCAGAAGAGAGGCGTCAAGCCCTTGCAGGCTGGTCGGGGTGGCGTCGGTGATGCGCGCCGCCATGGGGCTCTGCTGGCGCAGAACCTCTCCTGCCACGGAGATCCGGGACGTGTCCGGCACCAGAGAGACGCCCGCGTGGAATGCCGCCTGGTAGGAGGCGAGGGCTGGCGTGTCGAAGCTCAAGGTGCTCGAGGACCAGAGCGGCTTGCCGCTCCACCCGCCCCCGATATCGCCCGAGCCTCCCTCCGTGCCGGAGCGGGTCTCAGACGCCAGGGTGCCGCTCGACGAACCCAGCCAGTAGACGTCGCGGGGGCTCAAAAGCACCGAAGTGCCCCCCAAGAGGGTCGCCGGGAAGGCCGGGCTCTCCGTGTCCTCACCGTGCAGGTAGGGGTGGCGTGCCTGGAAGAAGGGCACGCCATCCACGACCTGGGTCGTGAGCTCGCCCGGGAGGCCCTGCACGCCCAGTGACGGATCCAGAGCCGAGGAGAAGCGGGCGAAGGTTCTCGCTCCGCCCAGGAGGGTGCGGCCCCCATCCAGGTCCGCGGCCGACAGAAGCGGCCCAAGGCCACTCCACCGGCTCAGCGCCGCCGCCGAAGGCGCCGCCGTGTCCACCTGGGTTACCGGTGGTGTCGCCCGTGTCACTGTGACGCTCACTGTCCGCGTGACGCCTGCTTCCACCCGGACCGACGGAAACACAACAGGACGGTATCCGAAAGCTTCGACGCGCATCTCGTAGAGCCCCGGGGCGAGGAACTGGAGCGTGAACCTGCCCTGCAGGTCCGTCGTGGCCTCCCGGGACAGGCTGGACGAACTCAGAGTCACCACAGCATCCGACAAGCCACTTCGGTCCGAGCCCGACACCTGTCCGGTTATCTCACCCGAGACGACGGTCTGCGCGGCCAGGGCGGCTGGGGCCGAGGCGAGGGTCACGACGAAGACTGCACTGTAGGGGAGACGCATGCGACGCTGGTAGGTAGGACACGGGATGGCGCCTGCGGATTTAGAAACATACGGCGCCCATATGGGTGTGCCTAGGTTCTTGCGAGCATCGATTCCCATCGTAGGGCTCTCAGACCTGGGCCGTGTCGCCATCTGGGCAAGCGGCCCGTGAGGCGTGCGCCGTACCGCCTACCAGAAACTCCACTGCCCCGTGGAGAGCACGTACAACCCCAGCACGAGATTCGTCACTCCGTGCGCAATCATGCAGGCGTAAAGGCTCCTGGTACGGTAGAGGAGGAGGTTGTAGGCCACGCCTGCCACGAGTCCCACCAGCCAACGGTTGTGCTCCACGGCGAAAAGCGCTGACGTGGCGAGGAAGGAAGGCCAAGTGAAGGCACCGATGGCCACTTTCCGGAAGTCCTGATGGATGATCCAGCGGAGCAGAAAGCCCCGCCAAAACAACTCCTCCACGACCGCCACGACGACGGTGGCCCCCAGAAGCCTGAAGGTGATCCAGGCCCATGCCGCAGGCCGGGGAAGGCGGGCGAAGGGATCGGCGCCGGCGCTTGATCCCAGGGTCGGGTAGAGGCCCTCGGGGAGAACCCAGAGGATGAACACACCCACCCCTACCGCCGCTGCCAACGCGGTGGATCGGGGCTGCAGGGGCGGGAAGTCCTTGATGAGGAGCAGGAGGAATGCACCCACGACCAGGGTCTTCAACGGATACAGCCACGGGAAGAACTCCTGCTGCGGTTGGGCGATGGTCAGGAGCATGAACGTCGCAAACGGCCAGACGTAGGGTCCCCAGGGCCACCGAGTGGCCGCACGGCGAAGCGAATTCACAACGCGCTCACCGCCGAGTGGGCTCCCAGATGGGGAGGCGGTCGCCGTGGAGAACACGCAGCAGGGCGTGGGCGGCCGCGAGATTCCCCGCGACCACGAAGGCGAGGGAGGTGAGGGGGGAGTCGGGCTTGCCCAAGCGTGCCATCCACCATCCGACAGCCGCGAAGATCCAGATGAGCAACCCGCCGACAGCGAGGACCAACGCCCACGTGTGCTGAGGTGCCAAGATCCACGTAGCTGCCCAGGCGGCAAAGCCCGCCCACGGCAACATCCAGCGGCAGATCTTATGGCTGAGGAGTTTCAAGGCGAAGCTGCCGAAGCGGAAGGGATTCAACAGATTCCGCTTATGCCACAGCGTCTCCATCCCCCTCGTAATGGTGCGGACCTTGCGGCGGTATTCGCGTTCCAAGGAGTCGGTGCGGGGAACGAGGCAGAGGGCGTCCGGCACAGAGACGGGCACGTATCCGTTCTCACGGGTGTGCAAGGCGGAGGCGAAGTCGCGGCTCAGTGAGTCGGGGAGCTTGATCCGATGGAGCGCCGGACGGATAGCGTAGAAGCAACCCGATGCGCCGATGATGCCGCCGACGCGTGTCTCCAGATCCCGGATCGCCATCTCATACCCTACATATCCGGATTCCGACAGGTTGCCCTTCTCCTCTCCGGGCGAAAAACTGACGTCTCTGCCCGATGCAAGACCGATCCGCGGATTCTGGAACACCCGTACGAGACGCTTGATTGCCTCCGGGCGGATTCGGATCGATGCGTCCGTGTTCACCACGATGTCCCCACGCAGATGGTCGGCGGCCGCATTCTCGGCGCGTGTCTTGCCACCCCGCTCGGGCATCCTCAACAGCTCGATGCCCTGAGCCGAATACTCCCTCACGATCTCGTCGGTGCCGTCTGAGGACGCGTCGGAGACGACGAGGATCTGGAGCCGATCGCGAGGATAGTCGATGGCCAGCAGGCTCTCGACGAGGTCGCGTATCTGTGCCCGTTCGTTGTACACGGGGATTGTCACCGAGACGTGGGGCCACTCGGAGGGTTCCGACTGCGTCCACGGGGTCTGCCGAAAGCGCCCGATCAGCCAAAGAAGAGCAGGGTATCCGACGTAGGTGTACAGGCCAAGAGCCAGGGTCAGCCCCAGGACGATGTAGGCGAGCGTCGATACCATGGGTCAGAGACAGGAGGCGTAGACGGTGCGGTACCGCTCCACCCAGGGCCGAACGGCGAAATCGTGGATCACGCGGCGTTCCGCGTTGCGAGCTCTACGGTCCGACGCTTCCTGATCCGAGAAGAGACCTTCGATCGCTCGGGCGACGGCCGTGGGGCGTCCAGGGGGAACGAGAAGAGCTTCTTGGTCCGAGACCACGTCGGGAACCCCACCCACAGCTGTCGTGATCACTGGCACTCCAGCAGTCATGGCCTCCAGAAGCACGATGGGAGTGCCCTCCGTCCATGACGTCAGAAGGACCGCATCGAAAGCGGACAGATAGCGGCTGGCTTCCGGGACTGCACCATGCCATCGTATCCGATGGGCCACACGCTGCTCACGCGCGAGCGCCCGGAGCTGGGCTTCCATGGGCCCGCTCCCGATCATGGAGAGCACCACATCGTTCAGAGCACACGCTGCGAGTGCTTCCACCATGACGTCCGGCGCCTTTTCCTGGCTCAGGCGCCCGATCCAGCCCAAGGTGCGCGATCCAGGGTCGAGGCCCAGGGCGTACCGAGCTTCTCCACGACTGAAGGGTCGAGTCATTGACTTCCAGGCATTGGGGATCAGCCGCAGACGTCGAGATGGCACGCCAGCGGCCAAGAGCTGCTGCTGAAGTGCCTGGGAAACGGCGATCACGGCGTCGAACCGCCGGAACCAGCGGCGCTGGAGCCATCCGTAGAATCTGGTCCTTGGTCCGGTGTCGGCAAATCCGTGGACCGTCGTGACGGTGGGTATGTCCAGTCGGCGAGCCACCCCCGAGTCCACGACGTCGGGACGGTATCCGTGCGTGTGGACGATG